>JAFQYK010000495.1 GCA_017406485.1 Clostridia bacterium | reverse complement strand
TCTACGGCTGTGTATTCAATTACCGGCTCCGTTTCATTTCCTGTGCCTTTTACACTTAGTACAACACCGCCTTTTCCACCGCCGCCGAGCGAGGTCACTTGTTTGTCCTTTACTTCTATCGCGTCTGCAAGCGCCTCCAAAGTATCAAGTCCGTCCCAGAGCATAATTTTTGCTGTATAACTGTCGTTTGCCTTGTATGATTTCTTATAGGGAGTTCCGCTTTCTATATTTATTTCGTCTGTATTTACATTTACAAGTACACCGTCGCTTGTGTACTCGGCTATTATCAGTCGCGCGTCTTCATAAGCTGTATCGCTTGTTATCTTGATTGTGCCGTTGTCCGCGTCATATATAAGATTTGTACCAACAAATACAACTGGCGTAAAAGTAGGAGTTACCGTTACAGCCTCTGCGGGCATTGTAAAAGTGTATATGTTGTCATCCGCTTTTATTATTCCGTTTCCGATTGAAAGGCTTGTATTATCGCCCATTACCGTAAGGCCTGTAAGCTCATAATCCTCGTCCGGAAGTACGGATATTGTAACCGTTTCACCATCTGCTGCTTGAGGAGAGACAGACACAGAGCCATGCTCATAGCTTTCTGCCGATGCGGATATGGTATACAGGTCGTTGATTAGCTTATATGGTTCTTCACTGCTACCATTGCCCTTTATAAAATTCACCGCACTATTTAAGTAAAAGGCAGGACGAATACCGGTACCGCCGTTTGCACCGCTGTAAACCGCCGTAATCGTTCCGTCTTCATTCGTAAGCGTAAGGGCAGGTACAGTGTCCGCCCACGCTGCCGGCATTATTGCCGCCATTATGCTGAAACTGAGAAGTATGCTTATAATTTTCTTTTTCATAGCATATCACTCCAAAATTTATTTAATAATTTATTATAGCATACTCAAAGCCCATTGTAAAGATTGACAATTAAATTGCCAGTGCCCATTCCGATAGAATTGCAGCCTTGCAGAAATATTACGCAAAAGAATTGACAAACCGTGTGAAATGGTATATAATAATAACAGAAAAAGGCAAGACCGAACGGTTAAGCCGCAGTAATGTTAACAAAGTAACCGTTACCTTTGGCAATTTGGGGCGGTTACTTTGCTTTTGTAGCAAAAACTACAAGGATTATTGCAATTACGAACAGCATTAGCGCTATCCGAAAAAAGCGTTTTCCCATATAGCACCACCTCCAATCCGAGCACATTGGTATAGTATGTACCCAACGGCTTACGGGGTTGTGGCGGCATAACCGTCCGACTTTTGCACTCGCAAAAGCACTACTAATCGTTTTTAAGTCTTGCCTCGTCCTTTTGCTAAAGCAAATGGACAATTCCGCCTGCAATGCAGGTAATCGGATTTCTCCGACTAAAAGGATTATACACTAAATTTTTACTGTTTTCAAGAACATTCGACAATTGATATATTCCTGTAATATTAGCCGTTTTCGGCTATATTTTTTTGAGTTCATTCTCTCATTTCTTGACTTGTGATTTGCTTTTCGGTAAAGTCATTTAATACAGTTTCATACCTACGAATTATTGATTTAACACATACAAGTACCAACGTCAAAAAAGGGTTCGGTTTCCTTACAAGTCACCGGAAGAAAACCCCGAAAGCAATGCTTTCGGGGTTTTTTCTGTCTTTTTTAGTTATACGTTTTATCTATGTTTGATTTTAAAATATTCAAATCCGTAAGAGTTATGTGTCCATCGCCGTTAAGGTCGGCGAGGTCAAATTCAGCGGTGTTTTGATTTTTTCTTGCGGGGTGGTTCAGCATCAATATGAGATGTGAACGGTCGGGGATTTTTATGTATTCATCGCCGTTTATATCACCGCACAAGAGCGTAATCTCCTCCGGCAGCGAATACTCGTCCGTGACGGTATATGGAATGTCGATGCTTCTTACATATGTAAGATGCGCTTTTTTCCGTACCACAAGCGTATAAACGCCGGTGTCATCTGTCTCTACGTCATATATGTACTTCACCCTGCCATCGGGATAAATTGTGCGGTTTTCCATAACTCCCTCAAACACTTCGTTATCACTCTTATACGCAAGCAATACCGGATCGTTTTTCGGGTTATAGGCGTTAATCACGACTTTCAGCTTTATTGTGCTGTCAAGATTTGA
>JAFQYK010000494.1 GCA_017406485.1 Clostridia bacterium | reverse complement strand
CACAACGACCGGACAAGGCTCGCCGGCGATTTACTCTACGGCGAATGTTACTGTCAATGACGCGGCACTTACCGCCGAGCATTCGGAGGGTGTAGTTGTTGAAGGCTCAAACTCGGTTACATTAAATAATGTAACGCTTACCGACACCAACGACACGCTGAATGGTCAGTCAACAACATATAAAAACATATTCCTTTACCAGTCGCAGTCAGGCGACGCGGCGGACGGCACAGGCTATTTTACGGTAAAGGACAGCACGATAACGACAAATAAGGGCGATACGTTCTTTGTTACGAACAACACAGCCATCATAACTCTTGAAAATAATGAGTTTATAAACAACGACAGCACAGGCTATTTCCTACGCGCTATGACAGGCGCGTGGGGAACGAGCGGCTCAAACGGCGGTGCTGTAACTCTCACCGCAACAGAACAGGATATAGAAGGCGATATTTACATAGACAGTATTTCATCACTTTCAATGACGCTTGCAAATGGCAGCAGCTTTGAGGGCGCGGTAACGGGCAATGGTACTTCAACAGACGTTGCGCTCACTCTTGACAGCACCTCGACATGGACATTGACAGGCGACTCATACATTAAGTCACTCTCGAACACGGGAGTAACAAATAACAGCAATATAAACCTCAACGGTCATACGCTCTATGTAAACGGAACGGCGATTACCTCAACGGACTATTCCGACAGCGGCGACGGCGATACTGACATCTCTGATGATTTTGCAGTAACAATAAACAGTGTTGATACTACAGACAACGCTGTAAATTCCGCAGATGTAACAGTAACCGGCACAGGCACCGCGACGCTTTACGCGGCAGTTTACGAGGGCGGCACGCTTATATCGGTTGACAGCGCGGAGCTTACGGAAACAAATTCGGCTCTAAGCTTCGATGACGCGATGAGCTATGACGCGAAAACGCAGACTTTAAAGCTATTTGCGTGGAACGGTATGGAGCCGGTATCAGATGTATATGAGGACGAGGCAATAGGGTACATTGCTGCATTCAGTACGGACAGCGGAGTAAATTCGGTAGATGTATATTACACTCAGGACTATACCGAGGCGGATGAAACTGATGCTTCGGAAACTACCGTAAGAGACGGCGATACCGGCGCAGTTCTCGCTGACGGCACAGGTCAGGTAAATTTCAAGGTAAATCTTGCCGACGGATATGAGATAACCTCTATAACAGGAACAAGCGGAACTTATAAAAAGGTGAAGAAGGTTGCCGAGGATACTTACAGAGTTACGCAGATAACAGCGGATACGGAAATCACAATAAATACAGCCCTTTCGGGCAGTATAACCGGATTTACGGGAACTTTTGAAGCAGATGACAATGTGACGTCAATAACCGTATCGGAAACAGACAGCTTTGATGAAGCATCTTTACTTACTGAGAATGCGGAATATGCCGTTGCGCGCGACGGTGACGCAGGATTTGTTTTAACGGACGGAAACGGACAGATAAACTTTGTTGTAAACGTAGCGGATGGTTACAGAATAGCAGACGTAAGTGCGACAAGCGGAACATATAAAAACAAGAAAGAACCTGCCGACACAGGTATAACAAACGGCTACCGACTTACAAAGGTAACAGCCGACACTACAATAACAATAACCACGGAAGCAATCCCCGAGGACACAGGTGACGGAATAATACATCTTAACAGCACAAGCATTGACGCGACAGGTGTTGACGGCGCAGCAGTAAGTGGCACCACATTGTCGCTTGCAGCATCGGAGAATGCATATAAAATAGAGGGTACGCTTGAAGACGGTAATATTGTTGTTGCAAAGAACGCGGGCGATGTGACGCTTGAATTTGTGGATGATGTTTCGGTTACAAGCTCGACTGCAGCAGCGCTTTCCGCAAAGTCGGGCGCGAATATTACGCTCGTTGCTGACGAGGGTGTAAAGGCTTCATTCAGCTCGGCGGCAAAGAAGGCAATT
>JAFQYK010000493.1 GCA_017406485.1 Clostridia bacterium | reverse complement strand
TATATCGTCTACAAAGCTGGTGCGCGCCGCATATGTATGATTTGTTGAGAACGATATTGAGCCAAGGTCGAGGCTTGAACCCTCGGGAAACTTCCCCTTAAATGTACTTTCGCCCTCGGCATTTGATACAGTCAGCTCTATTGTTTTTGCGTCAGGATCAAGAACAGTGGTATATATAGAATAGCCGTTATCAATACCGCTGTTTTTCTTGTTCTTCGTTTCGGCTATGCCTGCCGGCAGAACACTCTCAATCTGCTCTATGCCGCCTATTTTAAGTGACTGCGCCGATGATGAGGAATACATCTGTATGTGTGCGGAAACAAACTCCTTACCCGCGCTGTCACTTATTGTATAGTCTGTGTATTTGCCGGATTGTCTACCATAGGCTACCTTTGAAACAACCGTTATTTTCTGTCCTGTCACCGCCTTTACAGCCTCGTCAAAATTTATATTAAGCGCGCCTCCCGATGCATCGGTGCTTGTCAGCTTTACCGCGCCGTTCGCTTCATCATACGCAGCGTTTCCGCTTATAACAGGCACATTATTTCCGCTTGCCGCTGTCTGGTCGGTATCGAAGTTCCAACTGTAAAGTGTGTCTGCCGTTTCCTCATTATCGGTTGTTATGTTCACAGTCGTATACGCCTTTTCAGTAGCAACAACACCTTCGCCCGAAACGCCGAATTTAACGGTATATGTTCCGTCTAATGCGCCTGTGTTTATGGTTTTGAAGGTATCATCCGATACGGTTTCCTGTCTGATATAGACCTCATTGCCTGTTTCATCATCGGTTATACGGCAAATCGCTTCCTTGCCCTTATACTCCGCAAGGTCTGATCTTGTGGTTATTTTGCCGCTGTCATATGTCGCCATAAGGGATATTGCCGCTTCGTCAGCTGTATACGCCGGTGAGAGCGCGTTAAGCGTTTCGGTACTGTCGTATGCGATTGCCTGAATTTCCGCTGTACCGTTCGGAATGTCAAAGTCTATCGGCACTGTTACCTTATCGTTTGTCTGCGCTTCTGCAAAATCGCCTGTTACGGTTTTGCTGCCAAGCATTGCGCCGCTATTGTCATAAGCAGCAACGGTTATCTGCGCATTTGATCGTGCGCCGAGCTTTATAATATCAACACTTGTAATTTTGCCGTTCTCCGCATTCAATCCCGATATATACAAGGTCGGCTCAAATAATGCGGTTATATCGCCTGTTATGCTTGACGCAGCCTCTTTTGCATCGGGCATAACCGCCGCGGAGGTGTTGTAGGTCGTGTTATAGCTTTCGGGCGCGCCGTAATATGACGCGTACTTTGTGCCTGTGGTGATTACCATTTTGTCCACGATTGCGCCTGTGTCTACGCCGTAAAGGCGGATTTTATGTATACCTGCTTCATCCACCGTGATTTGCGTTGTGAGCGTTTCGTTATTGTTCAGCACACCCTCGCCCCATCTGTCGTCGGAGTTTCCTGTGTACTTATATGTACCCGAAAGCACAGTCGGCGCAGCGTTATCTATGCCCACGGCAAATCTGACACTTCCGCGCTCGTTTAAAGTCGGCATACGGTATACGTCAATGTCAAAGGTGCCTGTTGTGTCAAAATTCACATCATATTCAAGATACGCGCTGTTATCTGAGATACCCGCGGCGGTATCGGGGACAAATTTCATACTTGTGCCGCTTCTGCCGAGGTCGTCCTGCTCCTGCCATTTGTAATCGCCGCTTGCTACCGTGCTTGTGTAATGCTCTGCTTCGATTGAAACATAACCGTTTGCCTCGGCGTA
>JAFQYK010000492.1 GCA_017406485.1 Clostridia bacterium | reverse complement strand
CGTTGTGTATATTAAAGAGCAGCCCGCGTCGGGATAGGCAGCATTTAACAGTTCCCTAAGCCGCGCCACACGTTCTTTTTTTGTCATAGTTGCCCACCTCCTTGGTAGTTTTTCATTGTGTTACTCCTCTTTATTCAAAAGCTTTTACTCTAAATAATTCCTTGTTTCTCCAACACCACAATGTGCCGTCATTTTTGATTATATAGTAAACGTAACGCGTTTTATAGGTAGTGGTTTCCTTACCGTCATTCGTATCCGGCATTACTTCATATTCCATATAATAACGCGCGTCCTTTACGTCCGCCGCCATCTCCTTTTTGTTGCTTTTCAGCACTCCGTCTGTCGTGATATAAACCTCCTCACCTGATACCTCATTTATAAGCTCGCTTACGCTTTCAGCGACAACCTTATCACTGCCGCCGTACACTGAATACTCATGAAGCACATTATCGTCGGTTATATAATGAACATCTTGGCTTAACCAATCATAATGCACCGAGTTTCCGTACACCTTTTTCACATTGCCGGCAAGCTTTTTCTGACTGTTTTCCCTGTAATCGTTGTAATCACCGATATAGGCGTCGCCGTTTTCGTAGAGTACGCATACCGCGAGGGTTCTTTTGTCATCGTTATAGTACGGCGCCATATCGTATACACCTGACAGAAGCAGGCTGCCGTTTAAATACAAATCGCCGTTCTGATAAAGAACATAACCCCTGTCTGCCTTTTTCACACCGCGCGTCACCTCTGTGTCAAACATACTGCTCATTTTTGCCTCAGCGAGTGAATTCGAGGCGTATTTTTCTCGGTTGGCGTAATAGTAATCCGCCAAGAATACAACACCATCGCGGGCTATGAACGCGGAGCTTCCGTCATATTCGATTTCGTCCGCTATATTGCATCTCTCCATATGACGCTCGCTGTCATCGGAGCTTTTAAGCCTGTAAAGGTAGCCGTCAACTGAAATTGCGCCGTTTGTTGTCAGCTTTTCAAAGCGCAGGTCGGGCTTGTTAATTACCTCGTCCGATGGCCATGAGTTCGGGTGATATTTTTCAAGCCGAACCGTGTAACCGTATAAAGAGCCGGTGCTTTTTTCTATGCGCTGGGCGTGGTCTGACGATATGATATAGTTAAAATCACCGCCGTTCCTGCCGAGAACATCCGCCTCATACAGCCATTCACCGTTTGCGCCTGTAACGGAGTAAATCTCCCTGTCATAGCATTTTTCAAAATGGTTCAGCGACGTGGGACTGAAGGTAGTCAGCGGATTGCCAAAATATGCGTAAAGCCTGCCGTTTTCAGTATCGGTGGTTGCTGTTTCCGTGACATCCACATTGTATGTTTCCAGCGAATACAGACCGCCGCCAAGCGTTCTTTGCTCATCATTAACCGCCTGCGTGTACTCCTTTACCTCGCGCGTTACGTTCGGATTTCCCGCCGCGTAGCGTTCGTCAAGATAATGTTTTAAGCCCTTTATTTTTACAAGTCTATTTTCTTCATCAAATTCAATATACGCGTACGACTCAAGTGCACGGACAGGTATCACCATCTGTCCGTCAATGTTGTAGCCCTCAACCGCTTCGCCCGCAACCGTCACCGTTACATCGCTCGAAAGAATATCCATAAGCGGATTACCCACGGGGCAATTCTCCTTTTTGATATTTGTTTCCTCCTCGCTTAAAAGTGTGCGGTGAGCGTAGGGGTTCTGCGTTATGCTGAGATTTCTTGTATTTTCGTTCCAATCCACATCAAAACCGTAACCGCGTAAATCCTCCGCTATAACAAAGGTTCGTCCATCCACATTATATGTTTTGCAAGCCGCTCCGTCTATTACCGTTCCGATGTTTGTTGACAGCGCCGTACCGGTTACACGCGCAAGTGCGTTAGCCGGACACACCACCGAACTAATAATTATTCCTGTTATAATGCCTTTGATATAATTTTTCATTGTGTTACTCCTTTTATTTTCTTATTACATTATACATTTTTTTGACTAAATTTGCAATAAGGTCTTGAACTTTTACAAAATACACTATATAATGTATAATGGAAAAAATTTTGATGAAAGGAAATACATAAAATGGAAAAATACGAGAAGATGAAATCCTTCGACCCCGAAGTTTACGCAGCAATACAGGACGAAACAAATCGTCAGAACAACAAGATTGAGCTTATCGCGTCGGAGAACTTTGTATCAGAGCGCGTTATGGAGGCTAACGGTTCACCGCTCACAAACAAGTATGCGGAGGGCTATCCCGGCAAACGTTACTACGGCGGCTGTGAATATGTTGACGTGGTAGAGGATCTTGCAAGAGAGAGAGCAAAGAAGCTTTTTGGCGCGGGTTATGCAAACGTTCAGCCGCACAGCGGCGCGCAGGCTAATATGGCTGTATTCTTCGCACTCTTAAACCCCGGCGACACGGTTCTTTCAATGTCGCTCGCTCACGGCGGACATCTCAGCCACGGTTCACCGGTCAATATGTCGGGTAAGTATTTTAACATCGTTCCCTACGGCGTGACCGAGGATACGAACGTTATTGATTATGACGAGGTAAGACGTCTTGCCCTTGAGTGCAAGCCAAAACTTATCTTGGCAGGCGCAAGCGCATATCCGAGAGTAATTGATTTTGAGAAGTTTGCCGCTATCGCTAAGGAGGTAGGCGCGTACTTTATGGTTGATATGGCGCACATTGCAGGCCTTGTTGCCGCAGGTGAGCATCCGTCACCGATGCCGTACGCCGATGTTGTTACAACGACAACTCACAAGACGTTAAGAGGTCCCAGAGGCGGTCTTATCCTCACAAACGACGAGGATCTGTCAAAGAAGATTAACAAGGCTATCTTCCCCGGAATACAGGGAGGTCCCTTAATGCACACAATCGCCGCAAAGGCCGTATGCTTCAAGGAAGCGCTTGACCCCAGCTTTAAGGATTATGCAAAGCAGGTTGTAAAGAATGCGGCCGTTCTTGCCAAGACGCTTCAGGACGAGGGCTTTAAGCTCGTTTCCGGCGGCACGGACAACCACCTTATGCTGCTTGACCTTACAAGCACAGATGTTACCGGTAAGGACGCCGAGCATATGCTTGACGAGGTTGGTATAACCGTAAACAAGAACGCTATTCCATTTGACCAGAGAAGTCCGTTTATCACAAGCGGTCTTAGAATAGGCACACCGGCTTCAACGTCACGCGGCTTCAAGGAGGACGATATGGTTGAGATAGGCAAGCTTATCGCTATGACCATTAAGGACTTTGAGGGCAACAAGGACGAGGTTAAGGCAAGAGTTAAGGCTCTTTGTGACAAGT
>JAFQYK010000491.1 GCA_017406485.1 Clostridia bacterium | reverse complement strand
TTAAATCCCGCGCGTGTGGGGCTTGTTATTTTAAGCGTTCTGTCGGTTTCACTCCAAATTACTTCATACCCAAAGTCGCGCATTTGCTCCGCCCATATGTACGTTATACCGTCGGTGTTGTAGGCGGTGATTTCGTGACCGTCAAGATATGTTTTTATATCGGTTTCGTAATAGTTGCCGAGCGGCGTACCCGACGCCTGCGTGTATTTCATAACGGCCGGCGGCGCGCCGTTACCCGGATGTGCATTTTCGAGTATGTCAAGCGTACGCGAGTCTGCGTCCCAGTAAACGCTGAAGGAAAAATACTTCATATCCTCCGCCTTGATAAGCGTCTGACCGCCTATGTTTATCGAGTCAATCTCGTAGCCGTTTACGTATGTGTGAATATCGGTGCTGTAATACACACCCGCAATATCGCCGCTCGCGGCATATGCTGATGTGCTGAACAGCATACATAAAATTCCTGTTAAAATCAATAGCTTTTTCATTTTACAACACCCTTTCTTACGAACTCATACCAAAGTAAACATATGTCACATTCAAGGTTTTATTTGCTTCATCATAAATTATATTGTCAGCGCCTAAACAGTCAATACATTCATTTGTACTATAATCATACACGGGGAACATAGGCTCACCATACAGCAAACGATATGGCTTGTTACACAAGGCAAGCGCAGGACTTCCGGAATACGGCGAAGGATATACACTGAAATTTGCCCCTGCCGTTATTTCTGTGTATTGGTAAGGATATTGCTTCGTTGTAACAAAAAAACTTCCTCCACGTGAAAAATAATATTCTCTCTGAAAATCTGTCAATTCATTATCTTTTATTTTCTGTATTGAATGAATTTCGGTTCCATCAGGCAATTCGCTCAAAATTGAAAGCGGCAGATATAAGGTATTATCTACAATTTGTGCCATACATTTTATGGAATATTGTCCATTAAACAAAGGTGTGTAAGATGTATTGCCTCGCTCTGATGTCAATGTGCTTTCTTCTTCCTTTAAGCCTTGCTCCATATACGCTATGGCTTTACCGATAATAATGTTTTCAGAACTCTTATTCAGAAAAGCATTTGGATTGATATTACCATTTGCGTCAATATCAAGCACATGAGCCGTATTAACAGCATATATAAAATAAGGTTTTGCCCATTCCGCGACCTTATACCAATCGTCAACGGCTAAAGAACCTTTTGTATAGTTTGTGTTTTCGTCCTTGATATCAAACACCACATTCATATAGTCTGCTGTTGTGGTATCGAAAAAACTCTCCGCTTCAATACCACTGCCCAATATTCTTGAAACCAGAAATGCCGCGTCGGTATTGGTAACACCTCTGTATGGGTACAGCTTTGTGCCGTCCTCATACAAATAGTATTCCAAAAGGTCTGCTTTCATTAAAAGATACACATATTCCTCTAATTTCGTGCCGTGAATATCACTAAATTTTTCAGTATATTTTTCGTTTGGATAGCCGTCCTCTGTTTTTACATAGTGGTTGTAGAAAGCGCTGTTAAAATCCATATGTGCCGCTTTAATTAAGTCAATCATAAAATCCTGATATGATACTCTGTCATCGGAAATATCAAGCGACAATTCTTTATCTGCGGCGTTCCATATGTAGTTTAGCGAAAACGGCGATATTTCATTTTCCTTGTTTGTTTCAAGATATGTTTCACAAGTGCGTTCTATCGGTATTGCCATAGAACCGTCAATGTTAAATGATGGTACTTCTATACCGTTTAGCTTCACAACAATATCCGTGTACAGCACATTTATATTAGACTTTGCAGCCGTGTCAATCGGATTTTTTTCTTTTTCCCAATTATAGTCGGCATAGGCAATACCGTCCTCAAAGCGCACATCAAAGCCGTAACCCGCTAAATCCGCCACACGAACCGCCGTTTCGCCGCCTATATTGTAAGCGGGTATTTTATAGTCGCATACATCTGTAACAATGTCGGTAGGGTAAACCTCGCCTATAATGTCACCTACATCGTGTTCCTCTGCTTGCGTCGCTGTGCCGCCTATGCAGCATAACAGGGCGGTTAAAATCAATAGCTTTTTCATTGTGTTATCTCCTTGTTCCGAAGCAGGTTATATAGCGCTTATTTTTGTTTACCACATCAAGG
>JAFQYK010000490.1 GCA_017406485.1 Clostridia bacterium | reverse complement strand
GCATATGCCGGCTTTGCTATGCACCCTGACTACGCGCCCGAAAGCGGCGCACCGGTTGCGGTCACAGGCGATGTTCCTGTTGCCGAGGCAATTCCGGTTAAGAAGGTACCGACCTTTGACGAGGGAACAGGGCCTAAGTATACTAAGATTGAAATTGTTCTTAAAGAATCCAAGTTTGATGTTTTGAAGAACGCGCTTATGAACATCGGTATTACCGGTATGACAGTATCGCACGTTTTAGGCTGCGGCATACAAATGGGTAAGCCGGAGTATTACAGAGGCGTTCAGGTTGAAGCAAACCTTCTTCCTAAGGTGCAGGTTGACATTGTTGTTTGCGCCGTACCCGTTAAAGATGTTATCGAAACGGCTAAGAAGGTGCTGTATACCGGTCATATCGGTGACGGAAAGATATTTGTTTACGATGTAGAGAATGTCGTAAAAATCCGCACCGGCGAGGAAGGCTATGACGCTTTGCAGGATGTTGAATAAAATAGCATCACCACCCAATAAAAGGCGAAAGGGACTGATCCAACGGGTCAGCCCCTGTTTGCCCGCTAATATGAAAGGACGTAATTGAGCGAAAGAACGAAGTTCTTTGCGCTACCTATTTGTCCTTGAACGAAGTGAAAGGATGATTGATTTATGGATCAGCAAACACACGCGCTGTATTCGCCGCAGTTTGAGCACGATAACTGCGGTATCGGCGCCGTTGTAAATATAAAGGGAGTAAAAACTCACCAAACGGTAAGCAATGCGCTTACAATCGTTGAAACGCTTGAACACCGCGCAGGTAAGGACGCGGAGGGTAAGACGGGTGACGGTGTCGGAATACTTCTCCAAATCTCGCACAAATTCTTTAAAAAGGCGGCGGAAAAAGAGGGCATTACCTTAGGCGGCGAACGTGATTACGCCGTTGGAATGTTCTTTTTTCCGCAGAATGAGCTCCTCCGAAATCAGGCTAAAAAGATGTTTGAAATCATAGCCCGGAAAGAGGGGCTTAATGTGCTTGGCTGGCGAAATGTTCCGTCAGACACTACTGTTATCGGCAAACGCGCTCTTGACTGTATGCCATATATTATGCAGTGCTTTATCGAGCGTCCGAAGGATACAAGACGCGGCATAGATTTTGACCGCAAGCTGTATATCGCCCGTCGTGTATTTGAGCAGAGCAACGAGGACACGTATGTTGTATCGCTCTCCAGCCGCACAATCGTGTATAAGGGTATGTTTCTTGTCGGTGATTTAAGACGGTTTTTTCTTGATTTACAGTCGGAGGACTACGAAAGCGCAATCGCGCTTGTTCACTCGCGCTTTTCCACCAACACCAACCCAAGCTGGCAGAGAGCGCACCCGAACCGATTTATAGTTCACAACGGCGAGATTAACACCATTAAGGGCAACGCCGACAAAATGCTCGCGCGTGAGGAAACAATGCAGTCGGAGCATTTAAAGGGCGATTTGTACAAGGTTATTCCCGTTGTAAATACGGAAGGCTCCGACTCGGCAATGCTTGATAACACGCTTGAATTTCTTGTAATGAGCGGAATGGATTTGCCGCTTGCAGTTATGATTACAATCCCCGAACCGTGGGACAACAACCACACGATGAGCCGCGCAAAACGTGACTTTTACCAGTATTACGCAACAATGATGGAGCCGTGGGACGGCCCCGCGTCGATACTGTTTTCCGACGGCGATATTATGGGCGCAGTGCTTGACAGAAACGGTTTAAGGCCCTCGCGCTACTATATAACGGACGACGATTATCTGATTTTGTCCTCAGAGGTCGGTGCGCTTCCGCTGCCGGCTGAAAAAATAGTGAAAAAGGACAGACTGCGCCCCGGCAGAATGCTGCTTGTCGATACTGTAAAGGGTACGCTTATAGGCGATGATGAATTAAAGGAAAGCTACGCTGCACGCAAGCCTTATGGTGAGTGGCTTGACAGTAACCTTGTAAAGCTTAGAAATCTCAAAATCCCCAACGAAAAGGTCGAGGAGCATACGCGCGATATGCGTAAGCGTCTTTTAAAGGCGTTCGGCTACAGCTACGAGGACGTTATGACATCAATTTTGCCTATGGCGCTTGGCGGCAGCGAGCCTAT
>JAFQYK010000057.1 GCA_017406485.1 Clostridia bacterium | reverse complement strand
GTTGATTTTGTGCCGTTTACGCTGCCCGTGCCAGTGGCGGTGAAGATTGTTTCAGCCTTCTGTAAATCGTAATTCCACTTGCTTACATATATATTGTCGAGAATTTCTCTGCCTAAATCGCCGTCCCAATAGCACATAAAGTTTATGGGAACGGTGTAGCTGTCGGAAATAACCGTACCGTCAGCCGCGGTCATAATACCTGCCGAGGACCAGCTTTCCGCGCCGCGGTAGCGCGGGTCAATGTCACCTGCGCAAGCTCTCGCGTTATCGGTACCCGTTTTCGCTCCGAACAGCAGCTCGCCCGTCCGCGCGTCACGCATTTCATAGCCGTAGGGCATTGCGGGATCCTCGTGGCAGGAGTAAACCTCAAGACCAGGGCGGTCGGGAACAAGGTCACTGACGTGCTGCGCGTCACCGTGACCGAGACCTGTCGAGTAAAGCGGCGTGCCGTCATTATCAACGGCAAGCGAGCCGTAAATAATCTCGTCACAGCCGTCATAATCAACGTCCGCCGCGCTCATTGAGTGGTTGCCCTGTCCTATGAGCGTTTTATCATCTCTGTACTGCTTGTCAAGCGTGTCAAAGAACCAGTGCTTTACTATTTTTCCGTCCACAAGGTCAAACGCCGCGATAGCCGTTCTGCCGCCTATGTCACCGCCGGGGCCGTAGTAGTAGCCGCGCGCGAATACCATACTCGGCTTTTGTCCGTCAAGATATGCCACGCACGCAAGATAACGCTCACAGCGGTTGCCCCATTCGCCGTTCGGGTCGTCGCCCCAGGTGATAACATCCCACTCGTAGCCGTCCTCTGTTTTGCCCTGCGTTTGTGGGTAGTAGTCGGTCGTGTCAATAACGGAGCCATCCTCGCCCTTGAATACGGTGAGGTATAGCGGACCCGAAAGATTTTTGCCGTTGTCCTTTACGGCATAATTAGCATCCTTGTCGCCTATAACACTGCCGTCACCTGCAACGGTGCCGTCAGCGGTACGCATAGCAATCTCGGCTTTTCCGTCGCAGTCGTAGTCGTAAACCATAAACTGCGTGTCGTGCGCTCCGCTTCTGATGTTAGGACCGAGGTTTATGCGCCACAAACGCGTACCGTCAAGCTTGTACGCGTCAATAAGGCACTCGCCCGTAAATCCTGACTTTGAGGTATCCTTTGCGTTTGACGGATCCCATTTTAAAACGATTTCCCACTCGCCGTCACCGTCAAGATCTCCTACGGACGCGTCGCCGGGGGAGTAGGAGTATTTCTCGCCGTTTACCTCGTTATCTTCGGGAGTTTGGATCGGAATGTCCATATAGTTGTTATCCCAAACCTTTACCTCCTCGGCTTCGTCCTCAATTTCCCTGCCATCTGCAACCGGAACAATTTTATAGAGGTCATATTTATCCGATAAATCCGAGAAGTTTGTTGCATTTAACGGCTCGCTGTTGCACTTTGCCCACTCACTGCCGAGCGTCTTGTATACATTAAATTTTGTGTCAACGCTCTCCGTACCGAGCCAGCGCCACGAAAGGTATGTATAGCCGTCCATTCTGACAGCCACACCGCCGCGGCCTAATTTTTCCATAGGACGAAGCGTTTCGGGACGCGCGTCAATAAGATTTTGCGTTTTTGCCGCGCTTTCTTCATATACACCGATTGTGAGATTGTCACCCGTTACCGGTCTTTCCGCCGCAAACGCGGCAAATGATGAAATAAGAATTGCCGCCGACAATGAAGCGGCTAATATTCTCTTTATCTTCATATCGTATTCTCCTTTTCGTTATTTTATCGCTAAACTATATTTTATCATATTCGCATCAAAAACGCCTTATTTATGTTATATCAGTGCTGTTTTTTATACATTTTTATCGGTTTTTTTATGGATTTGACAAAGAAACAAAAACGGAGTATAATTGAACATATGAACATATGTATGAGGTGATACAAATGGAAATGTGTGCAAGCTGCGCCTATAACCAGCAGGTGCTTGACAGGATAAAAAACGAAATACCCGACCCCGACCTTACAATCGAGCTTGCGGATATGTTCAAGGTATTTGGGGATAACACGCGTATACGGATTTTGTGGGCATTGTTTGATAAGGAGCTATGCGTTTTTGATATAGCGGAAAAGCTTGAAATGAGCCAGTCCGCGATAAGCCACCAGTTAAAGACGCTTAAACAGGCGCGGCTTATCAAATCGCGCCGCGACGGTAAAAACGCGTTCTATTCAATTGACGACGACCACGTTAAGAAGATTATCGAGCAGATGATAATTCACGTAGAGGAAAAATAATGCAGCAAAAATATGATATTTAGTCTGATAATAATTTATAATAACATTGACAAAAATAGAAAAGTGGTGTATTATATAAATAACCACGAAAGTGATGATGTGTATCCAAGGTGACACACAAGCGAAAATCCCAAGAGGTGCATCTCTTGGGATTTTCTTTTGGGCTACTTGTCGGACTTATGTCTGTCTAACCGCTTGCGGATATAGTAACCAACTATTTCTGCCACGACAGACACTACGAAAGTGATAATATATTCCAAAGTTTCCACCTCCTTCCCTGCGGAAGAAGCCGACAATGTAATCAGTATATCATATTTTGCTGAAAATTCAATACTTATGTCTGTATATGACACAAAAAATGGAAGTGATTTTGATTATCACTTCCATTTTGAATTTCGTTCTCAAAATTAGTTAAGCGCGTTCTTTGAAGTCTCAACGAGCTTTGCGAATGCTGCTGCGTCTGCGATTGCGATTTCTGAAAGGCTCTTACGGTTCAGGTCAATGCCTGCCTTTTTAAGACCGTTCATAAATGTTGAATAGTTCATACCGTTCATCTTAGCTGCAGCGCTTATTCTCGTTATCCAAAGACGACGGAAATCTCTCTTTCTGCGCTTTCTGCCTATATAAGCGTTCTGCATTGAACGCATAACAGCCTGATTTGCTGTTCTGAACTGCTTGCTCTGCGCGCCGTAGAAGCCCTTAGCAAGCTT
>JAFQYK010000489.1 GCA_017406485.1 Clostridia bacterium | reverse complement strand
TTGATATTTCAATCACAACGCGCGAGCTTGCAAGACTTATCAAAAAGTGCGGTATAGACTTCACAATTCTTCCGGACGAGGGCTTTGACGATCCGTTGGGCGAGAGTACAGGCGCGGGCGTAATCTTCGGCGCGACAGGCGGCGTTATGGAGGCTGCGCTCCGTACCGCGGTTGAAACGCTCACAGGCGAGGAGCTTAAAAACCTCGACTTCAAGGAGGTAAGAGGTACAGAGGGCATTAAGGAAGCTACGTATAAGGTTGGCGATTTGGATGTCAAGGTTGCCGTTGCGTCGGGACTTAACAACGCAAGGGTGATTATGGATAAAATCCGCGCAGGTGAAGCAGACTATCAGTTTGTAGAGATAATGTGCTGCGAGGGCGGCTGCGTAAACGGCGGCGGACAGCCGCAGGTACACGCTGATGTTCGTAATTTCGTTGACGTAAAGGCGCTTCGTGCAAAGGCGCTTTACAATAACGACGCTGCAAAGACTATAAGAAAGTCACACGAAAATCCGTCAATCAAGAAGGTATATGATGAATACCTCGGAAAGCCGGGCAGTGAAAAGGCGCATCACATTCTCCATACATCTTATGTGGAAAGAACCATAAACTAATCAATGATACAAAAAAAGGGGCTTCCCACAGCCCCTTGTTTTTGTATGTTACCAAAAGGAGGGATAGAATGGAGATTGATAATTTAATTAAAAAGCTATCAGAAACCCATAGCCTATCCCTATCCGAATACGAATATCTGATAGAAAACCGCACGGAAGAAGCGGCAAAAATACTGCGTGAAAAAGCGGTTAAAATACGCAGGGAGATTTACGGAAACACGGTATTTGTGCGCGGACTTATAGAAATCAGCAACATCTGCAAAAACGACTGCCTGTACTGCGGTATACGAAAAAGCAATGCGCATTGTGACCGCTACCGCTTAACGCCCGAAGAAATTTTGGAATGTGCCCGCGAGGGATATAGCTTAGGCTTCCGCACATTTGTATTGCAGGGCGGCGAGGACGCATACTTTACGGACGAGGTTTTATGTGATATAATACGGAGCATAAAGCAAAACCACAAGGGCTGCGCCGTAACGCTTTCAATGGGCGAGAGAAGCTATGAAAGCTATAAACGGCTTTTTGACGCGGGCGCGGACAGGTATTTATTGCGCCACGAAACGGCTGACAAGGAGCATTACGAAAAACTGCACCCAAAGGAAATGTCTTTTGACAACCGTATGGAATGCCTTAAAAATCTGCGTGAGATCGGTTATCAGGTCGGCTGCGGATTTATGGTCGGTTCACCGTATCAGACAAACAAATCACTTGCAAAAGACCTTAAATTTATAGAGGAATTTAAACCCGATATGTGCGGCATAGGCCCGTTTGTACCGCATAAGGAAACGCCGTTTGCAAAAGAGGAACAGGGAACGGTAGAACTGACTTGTTATCTTTTGTCAATAATACGGCTTATTTACCCGCAAGTGCTTCTGCCGTCAACAACGGCTCTCGGCACAATCCACCCAATGGGGCGCGAAATGGGTATTGAGGCAGGGGCAAATGTCGTAATGCCGAATTTGTCACCGGTATCCGTGCGGAAAAAATACGAGCTTTACAATGGCAAAATCTGCACAGGCGAGGAAAGCGCACAGTGCAAGGATTGTTTAAATCAAAGAATGAGATCAATCGGCTACGAAATCGTCGTAGACCGCGGAGATATAAAAATAGGATAAAGAAGGTAATCAATAATGGCAATTTACAATCCAAAGTCCTTAAAGGCTGAGGAATTTATAAATGACGAAGAAATAAGGGAAACACTCGCGTATGCGGAGGCGAACAAAAACAATGCCGAGCTTATAGACGCGATAATCGAAAAGGCGCGTCCCGTTAAAACCGAAACAGGCTGCGTATGCCGCGGCTTAACGCACCGCGAAGCGTCGGTTTTATTGGCGTGTGAAATACCCGAAAAGATTGAAAAGATATACGAGGTTGCGGAGGAGATAAAGCTCGCGTTTTACGGCAACCGCATTGTTATTTTTGCGCCGCTGTATCTTTCAAACTATTGCGTAAACGGCTGTCTGTACTGTCCGGACCATATGAAGAACAAGACCATACCGCGCAAAAAGCTCACACAGGAGGAGGTCAAGGCTGAGGTTATCGCTCTGCAGGATATGGGACACAAGCGCCTTGCGATAGAAGCCGGCGAGGACCCTGTCAATAATCCGATTGAG
>JAFQYK010000488.1 GCA_017406485.1 Clostridia bacterium | reverse complement strand
AGTCACTCTTGAAGTCTACATTTATAATTTCAACCGGCGCGCTGTCGTTATTTTCAAGACTCGCGTAGCGCACGTCAAAGGTAATGACGATTTCATCATCATTTGCAAGATTACCGAGCGTAAGCTGACTGTTTGCCGCCTCGCCGTGGAGGTCAATCGGAAGTATGTAATTATGCTCCGCCGCATCACGCGCGCTGAGCTTCGGTATTACCGAGGTATCTGTTATCGCGGTAATTTCTATTTCGCGCCTTGTTACCGTCATTGTACCCGCGGCTTTGCCGCCGCTTGCGTCACATGCGAGACCGTCATCGTCGCATACGATATAATAATTGTCTATACTGTCATTTATGTTTGTCGTGCCGTTATCTATTGGCGCTACAATCGTATCTGTATACGTATCCGCGCCAAGCTTTGTGCCCTGTAAATTTTCGTCGGTAAACGCGGTGCAGCGCATCGCGTCGGTAATTGCAGTCTTAACGTCCGCGGAAATCACGCTGTCGCTCTCACCGTCCGCGAAATCAGCCGTCTCAAATTCATATGCAAACAATCCCGACGGCGTTTCGCCGTAGGTGTAGCCCGCGTCCTTTATATTTATATGCATCGGTCTTTTGTCGACCGTAAAGGTATCGGTTGTATATGTTTTGCCGCTCATTTCAGTTGAAACTGTCGCGTCCGTGGGAAGCGTGAAGGTTATGGACTCTCCGTCAAAATCATCTATCGTCACAAACACGCCGTCCGTAACAGTGCCGTGGCTTTGGGTATACTGATAGGTAATACCATACTCCGCCAGCTTATCAAGCGTTACGTCACTATCCACCCTGCCGCTGTCATAGGTGATTTCAAATTTTGCACGGCTAAGATCAAGCGTGTCACCGTAAATATACGGCACCTTATGCGTATCGCCCTCAACTGTCTCAAATACCGGATCATAGGTGATAGCAAAGTTGGTTATAATCGCACTGTCTGTAAAGCCGCTTTGCGGAGTATCAACCCTATACAGGTAATAGTTTCTCTGACTGCCCTGAGTTCTGTCAAGGTACGGGTTTAGTATATTTACCTTTGCCGCGCCTTCTGCCGTTGGGTCATCATACTCGGTCTTAAAGCCGATTACAACCCAGTCGTTCCAAAGAGGCTTATTATCGGGGTCAAAGGTAATTGTCACATTTGAATCCTCCGTTGCCGACAGATTGCCGTTCTCGGTCTTGAAGGTATAGTCAACGGAAACATCCTCGCCCGATTGCATCTTGTGCGCGTTTTCCGCCGTTAGCGCGGGAATATTGTTTACAGTCGTTATAATAAGCGGCTTCTGACGGATCAGAAGTTGACCCTCCGTCTGCTGTATGTCATAGTTTGACGCCTCTGCTCCGCTTATTCTGATACGGTATTTTTCTGAGACCGTTTTTTCATTTGCCTCTGTCTTGCCGTCCTCCTCATAGCACTTTATAGTAGGAGGAGTATACGCCGCAACAGTGTTTGTTTTAAGCCACGCCTCATTTTCGCCGTACTGGAAATCCTCGTCGGGGTTGGTGAAGGTGTACTTGTAGCCGTTTGTGTACTCGTCTATATTTGTACCGTAAATGGTGGTAATATCGTCCGCCTTTACGCGGAGAATATGCTTGGAAATTTCAAGCTCCGGCGAAAGCTCACTAAAACCATACGCCGGATAATCCTCCTGCGTCAATGTGACCGAAAGTCTTAACTGCTTGCCGCTGTCGGCAACGTCGAGCATGTCCTTGTCACCGTGTCCCGTACCGGTTGTATCTGGTGTATATTCAAGCAAAAGGTCCGGATGCTCGCTGACCTTGTCAAACGTTATACCCTCATAAAGAGCGCCGTTATCGTATTCAATGTCTATGCTGCCCGTTTCGTAATCCATTTTCGTACCGTAGGTGTATGAGGTTCTCAGCCACTCGTTTACGGTGATATTCTTAATCTTGCGGGTCTTTACCGTACCTATATTGCTGTGTGTTTCGGTATCGTCTGTGAGGACATAGTTATAGCTTCTGCCTATATCATCGTCCAGCACTACACCGTCTTCAAAGCCTGTACCGTCTGCGCTTTTATGCACATAATCAACGTAATAATTATCCGTATCGGTAAGCGGAGAAGGGAGAGTGTTATATCTCGCATGGTATCTTATGCCCACGCGGTCGGGGTTGGTCTCGCCTGTTCTTGTATAAAGACCGAGCGAGCTGTCTGTGTCGGTAACAGTCATATTCGCGCTTTCACCCGCGGCAAATTCACCGCCCGCAAGCGCGGTGAGCGACTCACTTTCAAGCAAGGGCGCGTAATACGGCGCGGTTTTTATCGTGCCGTCCGCGTTCTGGTAATAGTCCGAGGTAAGCGTTGTCGCATCGGTGAGCGAGGTCACTGTAATCGGGCGCTTGTTTATGGTAAGAGTGCCCTTGTCACATACAAGGACATAGTTTGCGAGAACATCGTCAGCCGAGAACAGAATATCCGCCGTTGTGTAGCCCTGCTCCCTGTCAATCTCCGTGTCCGCCGTCGCCTCACTTCCGTCCGAAAGGCGCGTGAGGTAGTGGAGCATACCGGTGTTACCCGCTATTTCACTTCTTACCGTAGCTTCCGTGTCGCCGTATGCGGTGGTTTTGTTCACGCCGCCTTCGGTATAGGGAGCGTCCAGCACAATTTCAGACGTGTCGGTAAACGTATACGTCCAGCCTGCGCTTGCAGAGCCGCTGCTGTGCGCAACGGAGTTGTCCTGACCGTAGTATCTCTCCTTGTCATCAGCCTTAACATGCAGCTCCTTCTTTACAATGCTGAAATCGTTTGTGCCGGTATAGAAAAGGACGCTGTTTTCCGTATAGCTCAGGAACAATGATTTTCCGCTGTCAGCCACAGTCAGCTTCTCACCGTGAACAGGCACGATTGAGGTTGCGTTTTTATCCTTGTCGCGGTAAACAACATTGATACCCGCCCTCATTGCGCCGAGGAACGTCATATCCACCACGTTATTATCATCATATGTGATACGTATTGTACCTGTATCAAGGTTAAGCGGTTCGCCATAGGTGTAGCTTAGCTTACAGTCAGCCCTTTTGACTACATTTGTAATTCTCGCATTGGTTATTGTTCCGAGGTTTCTTGACTCGAAAGAGGTTGTTTGCAGCTCGTAGTTTCGACCGTCCGTATAGGTTGTCGTATCTATTTCGATTTCCTCTATCGTAACAGGTCTGCCGCTTGCGGGCAGTGAAACGCCTGACATACTGCTCTGCGTGTCCTGATAATGGACAAAATATGTAACCTCTATCTGGTCGCCGTTTGTAAGACCGCTTGCAACAAGCGTTCCGCCGCTGTCTGTCCGGTCTGAAACGCGAAATCTCGCCGAGGTGGAGCTTACAGCATTGGGAATACCTGTGATACTGAAGGACGGAATTTTTTCAAGCGTTGTTATTGTTATGGGCTTTGGTGTTATTTCAAGAACAGAGGGTACGAAAACAAAGGTGTAGTACGGAGACTCACCTATTACTGTTTCCTCACCTTCCGTCGTCTGTGTCCTGAAGGTGATCGGATAATCATCGCAAACGTCCGTAGCATCGTCCGCTGTGCAGACAAGTTCGGGCGCAGTCGTAATAACACCGTCACGCGGTCTGTTATTTACGCTGTCCCAGTCATCATTGTTGGTGAGATGCTCAACGTCATATACAAAGTCAAGCGCGGGGTTTGCGTCGCCGTAAACCTTCGTCTTATTATTGGCGGTCACGGTAAGCTCAGCCTTGTCAACGTGCAGACTGTACTTTACGCCGTTTATGTAGAAAACGAAATCTCCGACCTCTTTCGGTATACCCGAAATCGTACCAGCGGTTTCATTATAAAGCATACCGCTCGGCAGAGCGTGCGCGTCGTCGCGCGAGGTGTTTCCGCTTTCTATACTACCCTTTGTTTCAAGACCCGAATATGCAACTGTTTCGCCGTATACAGCCTTACGTATCTCATCAAGCTTGATCGCATCGTCCTCGCCCGTAAAGCTAGGAACATAATCGCCCATGTAGTCAAGCGTTGTATACAAGTTAGCCGTTACCGGACTCAACTCGCCGGTGGTATCCCACATAAAGCCGCCGTTCCACATATAATAAGCGTCTGTGCCGATGTCAATATTAAACGTGTTCGCGCCGAGCTGCGTTGCAATAACCTTTCTGCCGTCATTCATGGGAACGTTATTCACTATGAACGGAAGCTTAAGGAAATACGTATCATCAGCAAGTGAATACGTTTCACCGTCCTTGAGCCTCATGGTCAGTTTTAAGGTACGTATCTGCGATATATCGCCGGGATTATCCGCGTCCGTACCGTTCTCGCCCTTGCTGTTCCACTTAAAGAACGCGGTGGAGCTGTCAACAGCATACGTTTCGGCAGCCGCCGCGGTTATGTCATAACTGTTTAAATGTGTGTTATACGGAAGGATATAGTTACTAACAAGCGCAGAAGCGTTTGTAACCACCGGAGAAACGTACCGGCGATCATAGTTCACCGACAGCGTTATCTCGCGCAGTGCTCCCTCCGCAAGATTTGCAAGATTATCAAACCGGTAGCCTACGTAAAAGGTGTTGCCTTTTTCAAGCGCCTCCGTATTTGAGACCGTATTGCCCGCACCTGTTGACACCGCCGAAACCGTATCCGCATTTTTGCCGAGATAGTCCATATAAAGCTGCGCATAGCCTGCTGTCGGAGTTGAGGGAGATGTGTAGGTCTGCTGCGAAACAGCTTCCGTAAGTGACAGCGAAGTGTACATTTCCGAAACATTGCTCGTGCCGATAACATACTGCTTATCCGTATCGTCTATAATGCCGTTGCCTCTGCCGTTTGGCGCAACGTCAAGAACGCGGTATCTGTAAAGATACTCGCTTATGGTCGTATAGCCCGCATCGCTTTCCGCCGCGATACCTGCCGTGTCGTTGTAAATCAGCGTATCGAGTGCGTTTATGTAGTTATCCATATTCACGTCGTAGCGGTACGGCGTGCTTGCCGTACTTAGCTTCGGCATAACAATCATGTATCTGTGCGCCGTAAGAGGAATTACATTAGCGTCCGAAGGTTCGGGGTCGTATTCGTACTCTATTGTATAAATTCCCGGCACAACGTTTTCATCCTGCAGAAGTGTGATAATATTATCGTCCGCGCCGCCTGTCAGGTTTTTATTATCCACATACTCCGACGCTGATACCCAATGCTGATATTTAAGATCGGTATGCGTGCGCACCGTTATTTTGCGCTTAACGGGATTTTCGGACGTAGGCGTTACCGTCACGCCGTTATAGTTTATCGTAACGCCGGGATCGGTAAAGCGGTCGCCGTTAAAGACAACAATCGCCGTTTCGTCCTTATCGTAGTTTATAAATTCGCTGCTTCCGGCTGTGAGCGCTGTACCTCTCTTTTTCTCATCCGCCGCTGTAGTGTCCGCGCTGCGCCACCATGCCTTGTCGGTGTAGTAGCGTCCGCCGTAGGTTAATGTGGAGTCGAATGAGTTTTTGAGGCTAATCTTTGTTTCCGCGCTTGCGCCGCTTGTGCTCATTATTCTTCCGTATGGGGTATTTCCGTAAGCGGGAATAAGCTGGCTGTCATATCTTTTTATTCTGAAGGTATATGTTCTGTTCGCGCCCTGATCGTAGTCAAGCACCTCTTCATAATAGGGAGTTCCCTCAGTAGGATAGACAAGCTGCTGAGTTACAAGGGGAAGTCTTACCTCCACCGTTATCACGTTGTATTCCTGCTCCGTGGACGTAAGGTCAAGAGGGATATAGTCTGTGGTGATATTCTTACCCGTTACAATATCATGCTCCTGAAGAGATGTGGCATCGGGGTCGGCGTCCCACCAAGAGGTTGCCACCCAGCGCATATTCTGATTTGCCGCGCCTGCCATGCCGTCGTTTTCAATATATAGCTTTGAAAGCGTGCTTCTAAGCACGGAAATATCCTCACCGTCCGTTTCGGCTTCCCATGCTGTTTTTACGTCATTATATGAAAAATATGACTTATATGTTCCGTTGCTTGTTACAACATTGCGTTCGGGAGAAACCTTGATTTCCGTCTCATCATCGGTTACAAACACAAGAGCTGTGTCAAGCGCCTGCTGAGCCGAATACTCGATGCTGAAATATCCTCCGTCTGTCATGCTGTCGGCGGTAAAATCACTCTCGGATAAATTCATATCAATCCTTGCGCCTGTAGGGGTGTCGCTGAATACTTCGGCCGCGTCAATCTCTGTTTCAGTCGAGTGCCAAAAGCCCATACCCATAATATCCTCAGAGTCGAAGTTTACGTCTCTGCCGTTTATCTTAACAGCCAAATGCGCTGCGGGTTCATACTGCTCAAAGCGCATACGGACAGAGGCTACATCGCTGTAAACGTAGCCTTGATAATCGGTTGTGTCCTTGTCAAAAGTAAACGCGGCAAGATTTCCGCTTCCATCCTGCCAGTTTATTTCATCGGTAATATCCTCCTCGTTGGCGTTTTTGTAATCAAACTCCACGCTTCCCGAAGTAATGTAAGGCGAATTAAACTCCGTCCATTTACCGAACAGATTTAACATACGGCTATAACTATTTACAAGGCTATCGTCAAGTATGCCGCCTGTCGGAATATTGTCCGCATAGCTGCCGTTGTTTTGAGTATACCAGCCGTCAAAACTGTAGCCGATAATTCTGTGCGCCTCAGCAGGGTTGAAGGTATACGGTGTGGTAAGACGCTCCGTATCCTGAGTTCTGTAAAAGCTATCGGCACCGCCCGGAAGTACAATAGGGTGACGCGAGTCTACACGGGAGATTGTGGAGTCGTCCTCACGCTCCTCCTGATAATGAAGCGTAAGCGTAAATTCAACACCATCTGCAAACACTGGCATAACAAAACCGCCCTGCAATAAAATTGCAAAGCTTAAAAGAAGGAGCAGTATACGGGTATAAGCCTTTCTTTTTATCATTATGCTCACCTTCCTCCGCCGCAGTTATCTTATGTGAGGCGTTATTGCGTTTTCACTAAGAACAATAAACTT
>JAFQYK010000487.1 GCA_017406485.1 Clostridia bacterium | reverse complement strand
TTCATCATCAATTACCATTCCGTTTACAGGTGAGCCGTCAGTTGTTGAAACATATTCCGCAAAGACAATAGACAAGGATGGAAACGATGTTGCAGGTGATACAATTACGTATTCGCTTCTTCAGAAGGACGGCATAACACCATACACGACAATGCCCAACGGTATTGCATTTGACGCAAAGAAGGCGAAGCTCACCGTATCGGCAGGTGCACCGGCGGGAGTGGTTTACGTTCAGGCTACGAACAGCGAGGGACTAATAAACTCGGTCAAGGTAAATATTCACGGTATGCTGTTTGACTTCGGTACAGATGACCCTGACGAAGGCTATACGCAGGTGCTTGCAACAAACCAATATTCTGCAACAACGGGCTTTGGTTTTGAAACTCTGACAGGTCTTACCGCAGCAGCCGACAATGTGGGCGGAAGCGCGGCATATACCTTCAAGGCAAAGGTTCCTAACGGCAATTATCAAGTGACGGCCGATACAACAAGCGCAAAAATGCTTTCCGAAACTGTTGACGGCAGCTCGATAACAAGAAATGCAAAGACCTTTAATGTTGCGGTTTGTGACGGCGTTCTTGACATAACCTTTGATGCGGCTTCAACTGTTTCTTCGCTTCAGATAGCACAGCTTGCACAGCCTAAGGCGGGCGAAAAGCCGTCAATCTATTCGATAGGTGACTCAACAACAAAGAACAGCGGACACTACACAGGCTATGATGCAAACTCAACAACGGCTGACCACAGAACCTACGCAAGCTGGGGTAACTGTGTAACAAGCGATATGTGGAATAAGAATTTCCTTGCCTACAGCAATAACGGTATGGCAGGAAGAAACTCAGCAAGCTTCTACAGAGAGGCAAGACTTGAATCGGTTCTTCTTTCGGTAGCACCCGGCGACTATGTAACAATCAATATGGGTATTAACTCCGAGGGTGAGAATTATGACAAGTTTATGGAGTATTACTATGTATTGGGTGTTCTTGAAAGAGGAGCTATCCCTGTAATTCTTACACATACTCCGAACGGTCCCGGACTCTCAGGTGGCGGTACGTTTGATACATCATTCCACGTTACGAGAAACGTTGCGACACTTAGAACTATTGCAGCAAAGTATGATTTGCCACTTATAGAGGTTGATAAGCATTTTGAGGAGTATTTCAACAGCCTGCTTGAGAAAGACTTTGACACTGAAGTATTCCCGCTTAGAAACAGCGAAAACGAGAATGGCAGGAAAGAGGGCTATACAGCTCCGACAACCGTTCTTGGCGTAGTACAAACATGGTTTAATGACCACAACCACTACACAAGAGAGCTTGGTACACCGATTGCAACATATATTATGAGCCAGCTCAATGAAATCATCGAAAATCCGTTTGCGATCACTTCAATCGCCAAGACTGCTGCAGCAAGCGGTGACGATGTAGTTGTATCGCTTACAGCAACAAAGAAAGAAAACTGCGGCACGGGCTCAAAGACGTATGACGCATACGTTGCTCAGTATGATGCAAGCGGTAATCTTGTAGACGTACAGAAAGCAGATGTGACATTCTCAACATCAACTCTTACGGACAGCGTAACCTACACGCCTGTAGCGGGCGCGACAGCAAAGCTGTTCATATGGGACGGTATGACACCTGTGCTTACCGATACGGCAATTACCGTAGCATAAGGCGAATAATTAACAACCACAAAGAACTCTCCCGCGCGGAGGGTTCTTTTTTTGCGCGTATGTCCATAAAATAGACTAAAAGGGGAGATGTGCGTGAAACGAATACTGATAGTTTTCTTTTTAGTGTTGTTTATAACACTGTTTTTGCCGCTTACGATAGTGTACTTTGCCGG
>JAFQYK010000486.1 GCA_017406485.1 Clostridia bacterium | reverse complement strand
GTGTCTGAAACGCTGCCCCTGAAGTTATAGCTGTGATCAAGTATCTGCGTCTCGATAAGCTCCGGTGTTTCAGACTGTGCCTCGATAAGCGGATAGCTGTTGTCACTATTAATAATTGTTGTGTAAACGCCTGTCGCTGTATCCTTTGTTACCTTGATGTTTGTAGAAGTATAAGCGTAGAAGGTGTTGCCGGATCTCTGCGCCCTTACGCCGTCTACTAGTATCTTATCAATGTTGAGCAGGAGCTGGTTTCTGTTTACTGTTACGTAGTAATCCTTCTGATCCACACCATTCTCCGCAAGAACTCTTACAAAGAACTTGTTGATACCGGAGCTCAAGGTTACAGGTGTTCTGATGCTGCTTATAGCAGCGTCGAGGAGTATCGGATTTTCTGAGTCATCAGAAACTCTGAACAGCGATACAAGCGTGCTGGAATTCTTATGTACATGGTTAGCGTTTGCATAAATCTCAACCATGTCAACTCCTGAGCCTACCGCTATTGTGTAATCATCCTGCTCCCAGCCGTATGGTACATCAATATCATACGGTGTGTAGTACTTGGTGTATTCAGGCGTGAGCTTGTAGCCGATAACGCCGAGACCTACCATGTCCTTCTTAATTACGTTACCCGCATCGTCCTCTTCAAGAGTATGATAGAGGGTTGCATCATCTGATCTGTAATGGATCATTATGGTGTATGCCTTGGTGTAGCTGCCGAGAACCATGGTTATGGGTATGTCGATATATTCTTCGCTGCTTGCAGCAAGCATGCTCTGGAGCTGGGCGGCGGTATATGTTCTGCTGTGTGTCGGCGACTCTGCCGTGACAGCCGTACCGTACGTATTGAAGTCATATACCTCTGTGTACTCGTCACCTATATAAATCTTGAGCTGGTCTGTTATAGACGGCCTAGCGGCTATCGACGCTATCGCGCCGGAAGCGTCAAGATTTACAATGTAGCTTGTATAGCTCGGATCGGTTTCGATTTCGTAATCAAATACCGCCGGAGTAAATTCCTTATTCTTGAACGGAATAGGTTCTTCCGTCATATTGTTAGGTCTTACCTCAAGCTTATCAAGAGCCATCTTTATAGGTGTATAGTTAATGTTGAGCTTATACGCGCCGTAAACCATAGTATTCGGCGGACGAACTATGATGTCGAACCAGTTGTCGCCCTCGACAAGCTCCGTAACACCCGCGTCAAGCGAGCCGGAGGCCATACCCTCCCAGATATTGATCTGAGCGTTGTGGTTACCGTCTGTACTTGCGCTGTTAGCCGAAGCCCTTGTCATAGTTACCGACGCAAGCTTATTGTAAGCCTGAATGAATACGTTTGCCGTACCGCTGTCGTTATATACGTATGACTTAAACTGTCTGTTGCCGTTCTCATCTGTATTGCTCTCCTCCGGAGCGCGCTTCTCAACCGTCAGATAGTCAAGGATAGCATCCGTACCTATCTTCTTGATGAGAAGGATGGCCGTTTCACCTGTCGATGCAGTCGCATCCGGATAAATAGTAATCGGCACATATGTCAGCGCGCCCGTCAGAGGTACGTTGGTATTTGTAATTGTTGGGCTTGTATCAGAAATTCTCTGTCTAGGATTTGACAGTTCATCCTCATCTCCGATAACCGCAAAATATGTACCGTTGAGTCGGCTCAGGAACTGTACTGATACCTTCGACTCCTGCAGGTAAGAGGGCAACTCTGTTTCTGCCACGTATCTGCCGTAATTTGCGTCGGTCTCACTCGTTACAAGCGGAGCGTCGATAGAATCCTGTACGGTTACTATCATGCTTATCGCGTCAGCCGATACCTTGATAATTCTGAGCGTGTAGTCAACAATAATCGCGTCGCTTGTAATACCCGCAACTGACTGTACCTTAATCGGAATATCCGTGACCTCATTTTCAAGGTATACGTTTCTGATTACTACCGAGTTAGGCTGTGTGCCTGTCGGCGTCGGTGTTACACCCTCCTTAGTCGGATACGAATCAATGATGATTGTTGCATCTGAAAGTACAGGTGTAATCTTGATATCCATTGTTTCAACCTGATCGGATACGGTTGCGATGAAGCCGAAGTTACCGTTGCGGCTCGCTTCGAAGCCATGATCGCCTGTTCCGTCGGATTCATACTGCGTAAGAATCTGCTTGATACCCGTTCCGACAGGTGTGTTGATAATATCGAGTCTATAGTACGTGCAGCCGTCAAGAGCGTTGTAATACTGAGTCTTCGGGCTGTTGGCGTTGAACGCGATACTTGCAGGTACAATTCTGAAGTAGATGTACTGCTCCTTAACGTTTGTAACGGTCAGACTGTTTGTCGTTCTCAGATACTTGGGATCTGTTGTGTACGGCATGAACAGACCTGTTTCGTTGTTGTAAAGCTCTATCGTAGCATATTGGCTCGTTGCTTTAAGTTCAAATCTTGAGGTACCTGAGTTCTCGGGCATGTTCATTACATACGTATTGAACTGAGCGTTCACAACGTACTCTCCGTCCTCGGTTCTCATTGCAGCCGTGCCTGTCATGGTCGCGCCGTTCACATACTTGATACCGTTAGATATCGCATACGGATTAGCTATCATGTCGTCCATGTATACATTCGGATTTTCCTGATTATACGCATGAACGTAAACCATCTTGGCATATTCGAGCGTCGCGTCATTGGACTCGCGTCTTATATTGAGGTTGTATTCCTTGATAGCGCCTGTACCGTTCTGATCCTGAGCGCGGACTCTTACAGTTATCATATCGCTGTCCATAGGAACAGAGAAGGTAAGTCTTTTGTTATCCGAGCCGAGGTACGTTGCAGCATCCTCCGTAAGCGCGTAACGCTGCTTAAGGCTGCCGTTATCATTGATAAGGTCGGTTGTGTCAGTCCATCTGATGTAGTTGGTGAGATCGTCATCGGGCTTTGTATAGTCAGACTTGATATATGCGCCGTTATTATCGGCTACATACTCAATCGGATAGTATGCGGTAAGCTTTGTGGTGCTGTAATTATTTGTTACATTTACCCATGCCTCTACCGCGTTCTGGTTAACAAGAACCTCATATGTCGCTACGCCTGTGCTGCCGTAATCGTTGGTGAAGGTAGCTTCAACACCCGGATTGTTCGGGAGATGGTAAGCTCTCATTATAACCTGAAGGTCAGACAGGATATCGTCACGGTTAAGTCTCTTTATCCTCAGCTTGTATGACTTGATCTGGTCGGGCAGGCCTCCAATCATATGTGAAGAGCCGACATAGATGGTGTAGTCATACGACTTGCCCTCGGTAATAACCGAAGCAGTCTGGAATGCCGGATTTGTTGACTCCATGAGGTTGAAGTTATACGGTACCTGTGTATCCGCATTCTTATCCACGTCAACATACTTGGAGTGATCCTGAGCTATCGCGTAAATCGGAATCTCTGTCGCTCCGTATGGGATTTCTGCATAGTAGTAGAGCTCGCCGTTCTCATCTGTCTGCAGTGCGGCAATATTGTCGTTTACATATACCTCATCAAGGGCAAGATTGTTAATCTTTCTCTTCAAAATAAGAGTGTATATTCTCGGATTGAGATCGCCCTCAATATTCTCGACGGTTATTGTATAAGACATTGTATCCTGTTCCCCGCTGTCATCATCGCCGTACGGGAATTCAAGGAACGCGGTTACCGTACCGTCCTCACCTGTTACATATGTTCTTGTTTCGTCCAGATCGTCGCTTTCAACAGCCGTTCCGCCGAGTACTGAACCCGTAACGGTTATCAGCGCATCGGGTATATATGAGGTGAGCTTGACAGGTACTACATTTACACCGTAGTTCACCGTTGCCTCTATAACCTCGCCGTCCATCGGAACAGCCTCGCCGATGTCGTTCCGATCCTGAATGAACTGGTACTCGTCCTCGTCATACGGATAATCAGCCTGGGGACGAACCGTCTTCATTTCCTCGGGAGCAATCTCAACACTTGCAAGACGCCTGTCCTCGGATACTCTCTCAATTCTGAGTCTGTAATAAGTACCTGCGCCCGCGCTGGAGCTGTTAGAGATACTTGCCTGATTCTGTGATCTTACATAGATGCCTATCGTGCGGGCCTGCTTAGGACGGAGACCTGTGATTGTCTCTGTCAGGTCGTGTACCGTGTACTTGGAGTCTTCAATCTTGATGTATGAATACTCGTATTCCGTAATACCTCTTACGCGGATAGTCGATACGTTCTCGCCTATCTTTGCAAGGAAGGTCGGGATGGACGTGTTAGCGTAAAGGTTCCTAAGTTCGCTCTCCTCCATCAGGCGTGTATTCGGTCTCTCGGGCATAGCGCCGATTTCGCCGACCCACAGCGAGAAGAGATTTTCATCCATAACCGTCGGATCGTCCTTCTTCGGATACTTGCCATGCTCAAGGTTGGTATTCTGAGTATCCATCGCGAACAGACGGAGCTCGTAGTATTCCTCTGTTATGCCGTCCTCCGCGACTGCGTGGATGTGCATGTAGAGATACTCGTCATCGTCCTCTGCAAGCGATGGGAGACCCTTCGCGCTGGAGCTCGGGTTCGGATTGCGGCGGTCGTCAGCCAAGTAGTTCTTGTACAGGTAGCTTACGAAGCCTGTTATTGTACCCTGCTGCCACTGCGCACCGCCGGTGTTGTAATCTCCTACTATATACTCTGTATCCGCCTGAGTTGTGTCGGCATGTACATGTGTGAACACCTTCTCAATCTCAAGCTTGGTTGAGTAGGACTTGGAAGCAACAGCGACTGTTACCTCACTGTCGTGGAGGTTCACATCATCCGTTGACAGGAAGCCCTTATAAATCCTATACGTTCTGCCGTCACGCTCAACCGTTGCAGCGTTGCCGTTTTCATCAAGAACTGCTGTCGCGTTTCTCGAACCGAACTGCGGCGCGTACATGATTGTTTCAAGCTCAGCATTTGAGGATACGACTGTGATGTCCACAACGTGGTCGGTGTAAGCACTGCCGTCCTCCGCGGTTACTCTGAACTTAACCTGTGTTTTGCTGTTGGTTAAGGTTATGGGAACCTTGATATAATCTGTTGTGTTGTTATCATCGTCGTTTGCGGTTGTTTCATAGATGAAGTTTCCGTTTACATCTGTAACAGTGATAACCGCCTTCTTGCTTGTCGCCTTAATGTATACGGGAATGGTGTTCGGTGTTGCATCCTCGTCAACAAACTTGGACGAAAGCCTTGAAATTGTGTAGTGTGTTGCATTTTCAGCGCTGTAATATGCTCCGTTAGTTATATCCACCTCTCCGACAGTCTTATCGCTGCCCGGAATATAAAGCTCTGCAAGTGACGCATCGCTTGACTTTCTGTACAGCTTGATTGTGTACTGTACGGTTGTTCCGGACTCGGAGGTTGCTGTAACTGTGAGGATTGTCGCGTCAACATCCTCAGGCTCCTGAGTAGCTGCATCGTAGGAGTTTATATCAACGTCAACGCTTCCGCTTCTGTATCCGCCGGTAATCTTGTCTGCATCGGCAAAGGTGAGAGCCGTTTCGCTGACAGGCACATCATCGCCTGCTGCGTCTACCGTACCAGTTGTCTGATACGTCACGTTAGGTGTCTGGAGAGTATTCTTAGTGAGTATGTCAACCAGCATCCTAACTGTGTCAGGATCATTCTTGTCAACGCCGTATTCAAAGGTGTACTTTCTCGCATCAGGAGTACTGTCTTCCTCTTCCGTTGCGTTATCCTTTGTTACAACAACCTCATCCGTTCCCTCGCCGAGGTGTATTTCGAGCTCGTCGGCATCGTTAAACATCTGTGCAACGAATACGTTGTAGATCTTGCTTGCGCCGTAGTATACGTCGCCGCCGCCAACTGCCGCTGTGCCCTTTGTACCGGTAGATGCGTCTGCCGGAACCGCAACCTTAACCTTGATAAGCGTTACAGCATTATCACCGGTTACAAGGTCTGCGAACGGATACTTCTGATCTGTTGATTGTGACGCGTCATACGTTGTGCCGTTATACCAGTCAGACCATACTATGTCATCCGCATTGTCTGAATAGAGCTTAGCGTTCTGAGTATAGTTCTCTGCAGTTTTGGGCAGGTATCCGTAGCTTATATAGAAGTTTTCCTTGTCTACTCTTACCTGAGTGCTGTCTCCCGGATATACTCTGATGTTGAAGTTGTTGCTTGTCGAAGTATCAGGGTTCGGCGGCTGTGTTGCGTC
>JAFQYK010000485.1 GCA_017406485.1 Clostridia bacterium | reverse complement strand
TAAAATAGATACACTAAACGGAAAGATTTTTGCCGAGATGGTCATAAGCGGCGCGAACAATCTTTATAATCACAGAGGCGCCGTTGACGAGCTTAACGTTTTCCCGGTGCCTGACGGCGATACAGGAACAAATATGTCGCTCACGGCGCAGGCAATGGCAGCGGAGCTTAATAATTATACAGACCTCACAGTGACAAAGGCGGCTGATAAAATGTCGTTCGCAACCCTGAGAGGCGCGCGCGGTAACAGCGGTGTTATTTTGTCGCAGTTTTTCAGAGGTATTTCGAAGAATTTTAAGGGCAAGACAGAGGTTAACGCGGCGGAATTGGCGCAAGCTCTGAAAAAAGGCTCGGACGCGGCTTACAAAGCAGTTATGAAGCCGACCGAGGGTACAATTCTGACCGTTTCGCGAGAGGTGGCGACAGGCGCGCAGCTTGCGGCAAACAGCGAAACAGATATAACCGTTGTAATGGGAAAAGCCGTTGAACGCGGCAACAAGGCGCTTGCAAGAACAACAGAAATGCTGCCGGTACTTAAACAGGCAGGAGTGGTTGATGCGGGCGGACAGGGCTGGATGTTTGTTTTGGAGGGTATGCTGTCATACCTTAAAACGGGCGACATAACCGCAAAGGAGGGCGGCAGCGAGGAGCCGGCGGTAAAGAAAACAGCTCAGGCGTCTGTAAGCGCAGAGGATATAAAGTTCAAGTACTGTACAGAGTTTATAATAGAGAAATATGAGGCAGGTACGCCGGTCGATGATTTCCGCGCTGCAATAGCCGACAAGGGTGACTGCCAGCTTGTTATTGATGATGACGAGGTTTGTAAGGTTCATATTCACACCAACCACCCCGGCTTTGTTTTGGAGGAAGCGGTCAGGCTGGGTGAGATGATAAACCTCAAGATAGACAATATGAAGCACCAGCACCGTGAAATTATCGAAGGCTCGCTTGATTTATCAGACGGTAAGGTACCGTCAAGCGTAGTTGACAAGAAGAAGCAAAAGCTCAAGAAGGAGAAGAAGGAAAAGGAGCCGAAGGTTAAGGAACCAAAGGCGAAGAAGGAACCAAAGCCCGAAAAGACTAAGGAATATGGCTTTGTAGCCGTATGCGCCGGCAAGGGACTTGCTGAGCTTCTCTATGATATGGGCGTTGACAGGATAATAGAGGGCGGTCAGACGATGAACCCGTCCACGGACGATATTTTAAAGGCAGTTAAAAAGGTTAAGGCAAAAACTGTATTCGTGTTCCCGAACAACAAGAACATCATTATGGCGGCGCAGCAGGCGGCTATGATTTTGGAGGACAGAAACGTTGTTGTTATTGAGTCAAAGAGCTATCCGCAGTGCGTGAGCGCGCTTGTTGCGTTCAACGACCAAAAGGACGCTGACGCCAATGCCAAGGCAATGCAGAAGGCGATAACAAAGGTTTCAACCGCGCAGCTTACGTATGCAGTACGCGATACGGAAATTGACGGTAAGCATATAAAGAAGAATGACATTCTCGGTATGGTCGAAGGTAAAATAACGCGTGTCGGCAAGGATTTGGATGATGTGCTTAACAGCGTTGTTTCCGAAATCGTTGACGAGGATACAGAGTATATCACGGTTTACTGCGGCAAGGATATAAAGAAACAGCAGGCGGAGAGAATGCAGAGAGCGCTTGAAGCGAAGTATGAAGCCGATGAAATTGAGGTATCCTTTAAGAAGGGCGGTCAGCCGATATATTACTATATTGTATCTGCTGAGTAAGGAGAAAACGTATGTCAAAGGATATACGATACCTAAAGGGCGTGGGTGAAAAACGCGCCGAATTGTTTAACAAAAAAGGAATAAATACAGTCGAGGATTTGCTTTACTACTTTCCGCGCTCACACGAGGACAGATCGGAAATGAAGGAAATCGCAGACTGCGCGGAGGGAGAAACGGTGTGCATTAGCGTCACCGTTTTTTCGCCTGTAAAGGATGTGCGCGTAAGGCGCAATCTGCTTGTTTCAACTATGATTGTGAGCGACACGACAGGCGCGCTCAACGTGGTATGGTACAATAACAAGTACGTAAAAGGTCAGTTTTTTACCGGCGATGAGTACATTTTGTACGGCAAAATTACACGTAACCGCGGTAAAATGGAGATGATAAACCCTGTGTATGAGAAAAAGGGCAAGGAACGGTTTACAGGTAAAATAGTACCGCTATACCCTTTGACCGAGGGACTGACGCAGAAGATTTTGCAATCGTCAATGGAATTGGCGCTAAAAGAAGCCGGCAGACTGGAGGAGTATATCCCCGCTGAAATACGGGAGCAATACAACATAGCGGAGCTAAACTACGCTATGAAAAACATCCATTTTCCGGAGGATTTCGAGAGCTACAACATTGCGCGTGAACGCTTTGTGTTTGAGGAACTTTTAATATTGCAGCTTGCGCTTTCCGGTCACAAGGACGAAAACACGCAAAAGGACAGTATTAAATTTGATGATATAATGTGCGTCCGCGAATTTACGGACAGTCTGCCGTTTCCCTTGACAAACGCGCAGAAAAGGGTATTAAACGAGATTTTAAAGGACACAAAAAGCGGCAAGATGATGAACCGTCTTGTGCAGGGCGACGTGGGAAGCGGTAAAACGGCAGTCGCGGCAGCGGCAATATATGTTGCCGTCAAAAACGGCCACCAGGCGGCAATGATGGCGCCGACGGAAATCCTCGCCACGCAGCACGCCGAAACACTTGCTCAGTTTTTCAAGGGTATGAATATAAACGTTGTAATGCTTACAGGCAGTATGAAGGCAAAGGATAAG
>JAFQYK010000484.1 GCA_017406485.1 Clostridia bacterium | reverse complement strand
GCACAATCATTTTATGGTCATCGGTAAGACGCACAAGATACTCTGCGTCACTCCGCAACCACCAAGTTGTGTTTGCCGTATATTCCTCGCCCGTCACCGTTGAGATAATGCTTTGATATTCATCAATCGGGTCGCCTTCTATCCAATCAGTGGCTGCCAGAAAATACACTCCCGGCGACAAATCACTGACAACCCTCGCCGGCTCATTTGTGTAAAACCTTGGGCTAAGTACCGGAATGTCAAGCTTTATGTTGAAGTTTGAGTCGGCAGATATCGGAAAGCTATCCTTTCCCGAGCTGCCGTTCGCGCCCTTTATGCAGCCCTTATAAGTCCACTTCGCCGTTGTGCCGCTGCCGGCGGTGGTACATTCATATATTCCTCCGGTAGTGGTATTTATGTACATATCACCGAGCTTTACAAGCGGGCAGGCGGAGTATGTATACGTTGTTGATGTGCTGATGCCGCTTAAAGCAGTGCCGTTGTACCACTTGTTTCCGCTCATATTTACGTTGCCGCTGCCGGTACCCACAAACAGCTCGCGCGTGTCTGTGGTAAATGCCGGTTCACCGGCTGAAAGTGTGGAAAGACGTGACTTTATGCCTCTTTTAAGCTGAATTTTGTTAGCCATCAAACCACTCCCTTCCGTTTTTTAAAATGTGCCGCCGTCAACAGTGCTTGTTGAAGACAGCTTTGCGTTCCAGGTTGACTTTTCGGTTGATGAAACAAACTGCTTATCGGTTGTGGTTGTTATCATATCCGCGCTGTGCGATGCGGGGTGGGTGTAGTTGTTCGCATTTTCAGCAATACCGGTGAGCTTGTTCTTTTCGGCTGTCGTATAGTCATTTGTTGAAAGCCCCTTGCCAGTTTCCTTGTCCACCTTGTTACCCACGGCTGACTGCAGCGCTTCCATAACGTCGCTGTTTGAAGAAATTGCGTCCGCAAGCTCTTTAAGCGTATCCATTGCTGCCGGTGCGCCGTTCACAAGCTCGGAAAGCTTTGTATCGGTGTAGTCTTTTGCACTGTTGAGCGCGCCCGTTACGTCTGAGGTCTTTACGCCGTTAAGCACAATCTTACCTGTGCCGTTACCTGCGTAAAGCGCAGCCTCACCCTTATCCTGCGAGTACGCGAGGGCAAGCTCACCCTCCTGCAATTCAAGATTATTGACATTTGCCGCCTGTCCGCGTTTGATTAAAATAATGTTTGCCATAAAATAGTTCCTTTCCTTTAATAAGTTCCGCCGTCCAATACGGCTCCGACAGAAGCTCCGGCAAAAATATTATCATCAAATCCGCCGAAGTCCACCGCATAGGTATCCTCCTCGCCGAATTCGCCGCCGTCAATTCCTGTCTCATTTGAGATTTGTCCGTCTATACCGCCGTCATAGACCACTACTCCCATTGCCGCGTAAACAGCCTTTAGCTTATCAGAAAAGTCCCTGCACATTTCATCAAAGTAATCCATACGCTCTGTGTTTTCAAGTTTTTCGTCCGCGCTTTGCTTCCACCTCTGCACGTCCTCTGCGCTTATGCCCTCAATAAGCTCAAAATTTTTGTGCGTGTGCGACAGTGCTCCAAGCGCGTCAATTCTGCCGGAAAGAGAGTTGTCCGCGTTTTTTCTTGCCGCACTCTCCGCCTGAATTTTCACATCAAGCTCCGAAGCTCTTGACGCAATCTGGCTCTCAAGCTGCGCCGCTCTCTCCGTAATGTTTGCCGAAAGAGAATTGTCCGCGTTTTGACGCGAGAGCGCTTCACTTGTTATACGGGCGGAAAGTCCGTTATCCGCTTCGGTCCGAGCCGCTCTTTCCGATGCAATAGACGCATTCAGCTCATTTTTGTCCGAAATACGCGCCGCTGTCTCCTCCCCGAGACGCGTGTCAAGCGCGTTATGAGCTTCCTGCAGATTGCCGAGAATTCCGGCAAGCACCCTCCACCACCTGCTGAGTAAGGTAGCCGGTTTGAAGGTGCTAAGATCGAGTTGAATCAATAATATCCCTCCTCTCGTATCTTGTAAAGATATTATACCACAAAAAGTATCTTTTGTCAATACTTTTTGTTGGTTTTACGATACTTTTAAAAAGTTTATGGAATACTTTTAAGATACTTTTGTGCTGATTGTCCGATATATTTGACTAAACTATACAAATATGATACAATATTTACATATTTAAACAATCCGGAGTGACAAATATGAAAAAAATAATTGCGCTGGCTATGAGTGCAATAATACTCACAGCCTATCTTCCGGCATACTCCGCTTCCTCCGATTTCCCCCACTCCTTCTGGGCGGTGGACGACAAATATCAGGCAGCAAAAAATGCCGGTGACTACAATAACGTTATTTGGTACGGAAAACAATCAATAGACATATGCCTCTCTATGTCAGACGGCAACACAAAACGCGAGGTTCTCACAAGCCGCTATGACGAGATTGGAAATGCCTATTATGAGCTTGGCGACTATGACAGCAGCGCGGAGATTTACCGCACGCTGTACGAATACGAAAGTACCCTCGGTCCCGAATACGCCGAACGCGCAAAAATTGCGTATATAAAATCCACTCAGTACCCGTCGGAAATGTCGGTCTATACTGACAGCGGAGATTTCACAGATTACAATGCAAAAAATGAAAAGGCAAACGGCGTGCTGTTCGGTCTTTGCTCTAACGGTGAGACGCGGTCAAAGCTCGGTAACGAGTCGATGGTTCTCGTCTATCAGGAGCTTGGTCAGCCGCTTTTGCCGTACAACACAAACGTGGTACGGCAGGCAGGCAATGACGGTATAGCCGTGGAGCTTGCGTTAAACTGCCCCAACCACGCAGCCGATATAAGGCGCATTACAAGTATGGACTCTTATCTTGACGAAATCTCCGATATGCTCAGTAGCTACAGCAATATACCGGTATATCTGCGCTTCGCGGCGGAGTTTGACGTATGGCCGGAGGTGCCGTCTCCCGATGAGTTCAAGACGGCGTTCCGTTATGTTGCAAACTACTTTAAATCTCACAATCAAAACGTCGCAATGGTCTGGAGTCCAAACCAGGCGTCTAACTGGAACGTAAACATAGACGACTACTACCCCGGCGACCAGTATGTTGACTGGGTGGGTATTTCCTCATACGCAAAAAAATATTCCTCCGTCGGCGGTGATGACGAGGAGCAGTCGCTGTTTTTTGAAAACGGTATAAATTCCGAGCCGGTAGTAACAATCCGCGATATAGTTGAAAAGTACGGTGACAGAAAGCCGATTATGCTCTCCGAATCCGGCTGCGGCCACCACATTATGCAAAACGGCAGAAGCGCCGAGGATACCACCGATTTTGCAATACGCAGAATGAGAGAATACCTCGGTTATCTGCCTATGGTATATCCGCAGGTAAAGCTTATAGCGTACTTTGACCACTACGTTGAAGGCTCCGGCGAAACTAATGATTTCCGCCTTTCAAACAACACCGAGCTGCAAAACGAATACCTCCGTCTTACAAAAGGCGCGCGGTTTATCCAGGACAAATACACAAACGAAGCGCCTCTCACCTACCGTCAAATTCACGACGGCAGACATCTCGGCTCCACCTTTCTGCTAAGCTGCTATGCCCGCAAATACGGCAATGAAACGCAGCAGGTGACGTACTATATTGATGACAAATACGTGGGTATGTCAAAGGAAATTCCGTTTGAGGTATACGTTGACGGTACAGACCTTGCCGGCGACCGCACGCTAAAAACCATAGCCCACTTTGCGGACGGAACGGAAATGGTGCAGGAATACGCAATAAACATAGCGGACAAGGGCGGCAGCATTTCCGTTGACGTTAACGGCAACGGTCTTGACTTTGACCAGCAGCCTGTTATCTACAACAACCGCACAATGGTACCGATGCGCAAAATCTTTGAGTCACTCGGCGCTGATGTAAGCTGGGATGCCGACACAAGAGCCGTTTCCGGAACACGCGGCGACAGAACGGTAAAAATCGCAATAGGCGACAGAAAAATGTATATAAATCATAAGGAGGTTCTTTTGGACACTGCGCCTATAATACTCGGCGCGAGAACGCTTGTACCCGTAAGGGCCGTTGCCGAGGGTATGGGCTGTAATGTGGATTGGAACGGCGCCGAGCGGCTTGTTGACGTTACGCAAAGGGTATTTACCTGGTCAGATTGGGATACCTCGCTTCCTGCCGAGGTTGATGAGGATTTATTCTATATAGAGAAAAAAGAGCAGTACAGAACGCGCACACGCACACGCGACAAGGAATACTATTCGCTCGATTATGCCTCCGCACTCGACAACTATATAGACACAGATATAAGCTACGGCAAGTGGAGTAGCTGGCAGGAGGATTACATCAGCTCGGGCAATAGCCGCGAGGTTGATACGAGAACTGTTTCGGAACCGGTAACATACACGTATTACCACTATTGCACCGGCTACAATGATGATGAAAGTCTTTCTTACAGAACAGCGCCGCGTAGCTTCTCTGACTTATGCAGCTATCACGTCCTCGGCACGTTTGATTACCGTCTTGGCGAAGCGGAGGACGGCAACGGCGGCAAAGTGCTTTATGACGATGACGGAAGCTATTTCTACTGTTCAAATTCCTGCTACCGCTGGTATGAAACCGTACGCGGCGGCAGTCATACCGAATACCGTTCGCGTTCAGTAAGCTATAAATATAACTACTGGCGTTGGGGCGATTGGTCAGGCTGGTCGGGTTGGTCTGACTGGCGCGACGGTACTTATAATCCATCGGATTGGTACTCCGGCAACGGTGACACCGATACCGGCGGCGAGTCGCGCACAGTGTACAGATACAAGGAAAAATAATTTTGGGGGTGACGGTATGAAGCTAAGAACAGTCCTGACGCTTTTGCTTTGTTTTACAGCGCTCACCTCCTGCAGAAGCGTTCAAAACAGTGAAAAACAAACAAAAAGCCTCTTTGCTATGGATACGGTAATGGATTTGACTGCCTACGGTGAAAATGCCGCAGAAGCGTTAAATAAAGCGGAAGCCGAAGCAAAACGGCTTGACGCACTCCTGTCGCGCGGAAGCGAGGGCAGCGAGATTTATAAACTCAACCAAAGCGGCTCAGGCACAAACGCCGAAACAGCCGGCATTATACGCTCCGCGCTTGATATAAGCGCTCAGACAGATGGCGCGTTTGATATAACTATCGCGCCGGTAATGGATTTGTGGGGATTTTTTACAAAGGACTTTCACGTTCCTTCTAACGAAGAACTCAAAAATGCATTGGAAAAAGTGAATTATAAAAATGTTACGGCAAACGGTGATACCGTTACGTTAAACGGCGGAACGCAGCTTGATTTGGGCGGTATTGCAAAGGGTTATCTGTCCGGCAGGATGATTGATATTTTCAAGGAAAGCGGTATTAAATCCGCCATAATTTCGCTTGGCGGTAACGTGCAGTGTCTCGGCACAAAGCCCGACGGAACGCCTTGGAAAATTGCCATACAGCACCCCGGCGGCGACGGCTTTATCGGTACG
>JAFQYK010000483.1 GCA_017406485.1 Clostridia bacterium | reverse complement strand
TTTCAAGGAGGTAAACAATGACTATCTACCCAAAAATGCAGGCATAGGTAAATCAAAATTCCTATGGTCGGGCATCTTAAAATTTCCTATAAGGGATGCATACGTTACCGCGTCATAGCCGAATCTTCTTCTAATCTCGTCTATAGAGCGTTCTATTTTAAGCATCTTTTCTCTTTGTTCTATATCGTTAAATAAAGATAATTGAACAGGTATATATGCCGGTATTAGGTTTATAGCTCTGACTGTAACAGAACGCACGTTGTCTGTCCATCTGTATGAGCGCATAAATAATTCCTTTGCAGTTCTTGATATATCCAAAGAACACTGTGAACTGTATAACATCTGTGTCTGCCATTGACTGCCATATAAGTTTTTGTCACGAATATATATCTGGACACCTCTGGCTGCAAGCCCGTGTTTTCGCAGCTTTTGACCTATACTTTGACTTAATTCTTGTATTACATTACATACCTCTGTATTATTCTCAAGGTCGGATATACAGGTAATACCGTGTCCTATAGACTTAATTTGACTTTCAAATCCCACCGGAACAACCGGAGAAATATCTTTCCCGTTTGCATATGCGTGTATCATAAGACCATTTTTGCCGAGCTTGCTCTTGAGCAGATAATCAGGGAAGCGTGCAAGGTCGCCTATTGTAGTAATACCACAACGATTAAGCTTAGATTTTGTAGCTCTTCCTACAAATAAAAGGTCTTCTACGGGTAGTCCCCATACCTTCTCCTTAAAATTTTCGCGTGTGATAACAGTTATTGCATCCGGTTTTTTCATATCTGAACCGAGTTTTGCAAAGATTTTATTAAAAGATACTCCTATACTTACCGTCAATCCCAATTCTGATTTAACCTCTTGTCTTATTCTTTCAGCTATCTGCTCTCCTGAACCGTACAGTTTTGTACTCTGCGTAACGTCCAACCAACTTTCATCAGAACCAAAAGGCTCTACGCGGTCCGTATATCGCTCGTATATCTCTCTTGCAAGTTTGGAATATTTAATATACTGTTCATATTGGGGATGTACTATAACAATGTCAGGGCAGCATTGACGTGCCTCCCATAACGCCATTCCCGTCTTAACCCCCATTTTTTTAGCTTTCTCAGATTTTGCCAGTATGATACCATTCCTTTTTTCGGTGCTTCCGCCTACTGCCATTACCGTATCCTTCAAGCTTGGATTGAGCATCATTTCTACAGAAGCATAAAAGCTATTCATATCACTGTGTAGAATTACCCTGTTCATAATAATCACCTTTCTTTTAAAAAACTATTGACAAAATACTCATACCGAGGTAAAATATGTATAACATATGCATTTATATTACACATTACAAATATTTTTGTCAATAGATAACGTTCAAGTTACACATTATGAGGAGGTTATACGGATGGAATTAGGAGAAAAAATTAAAATTCGGCGCAAAGAACTTAATCTTACACAGAACGAACTGTGTGAAAGAACAGGATTATCAAGAAAGACAATAAGCGATTATGAGAATTGTAACAAGCTACCCAAGAGCAAGGAAACCTATGATATTCTTGCCGATGCATTACAAATTGATGTATCTCTGTTAAAGGGTGATAACGAATTTTTCGACAAGTCCTATTCCCTATACGGCAGCATTGGTGCTATTCAGGCTCAAAAGCTTGTAAGTGAGCTGGGAGCCTTGTTTGCAGGCGGTTCATTAAATAATGAGGACTTAGATGGTGTTATAAAAGCTGTACAGGAACATTATTGGAAAGCAAAAGAGCTGCAAAATAGAAAATAATACGGAGGAAAAGGGCAATGATTGATTCACAAGGGATTTATTCTATTGCTAATAATCTCATACAATCTTATGGGACACAAAATCCTATGGAAATAGCCTCCTCTTCAGGTATATATGTTGCCTCAGTGGATTATTTTAAGCATTTACTTGGCTTATATATTTGTAGGATGGATTTAAGGTCTATTTTTCTAAATAATAGAATGGACCCGTATCTAACACGCATTGTAGCTGCTCACGAATTAGGTCACGACCTCTTACACCGAGATATAGCGGTAATTGATGGTTTACAGGATTTTGACCTTTTCAGAATCAATAATGCCATCGAGTATGAGGCAAATGCATTTGCAGCGCATCTTCTTATAGATACCGATGAATGTATTGAATACGCCAGGAATGGTTACGATGTTGTCACTATAGCGAAATGTATGGAAACGGAAATAAATTTAATGCTTATAAAGCTTCAGGAATTGAAAAGGTTGGGGTATGACTTGCCTTTACCAATGACAGCGACAGGGGATTTCTTAAAGAAGATTGAAGTGTAGGTGAATTAAAATGAATTCAAAAGTATATGTGGATGTTATGGTCACATTTGACAGTGACGGAAATATGAAGCCAATGCTCATTACCTGGGAAGACGGGCGTAAATTTATAGTTGATAAAATAATAGATGTCCGTCCGGCAGCATCTTTAAAAGCCGGTGGTCAAGGTGACAGGTATAGTATAATCGTCCTTGGGAGACAATCATATCTGTTTTTTGAGCGAAGTGCTGCTATAAGCGGATGTCGCCTCGGACGGTGGTTTGTAGAGAGAAAAACGGCATAAAAATAACAGCTATTCCCTATTTTGAGAATAGCTGCTTTTCTCGTCAAAACAGAGTGTTATTCACTAAAAAATTCTTTATGCAATCTTTCGGCGGTCTGAAACAACTCCATATTGTTTAATATTTTAATTGCAACCGATTTTACAGGTTCTTTCAATTTAGGAATTTCAGCTCGAATTTTTCTCAAGTCATCCTCCCCACAGAAGATATCATAAATGTCGGCCTTTTCTCTTATCGAATTTAATTCTTTTATTGGTTCATATGAAGCCATATCTTCTCTTAGCGACCCAAAATAGAGTTTGAAATCTTCCTGCGTTCTTACACTACGGGTAAATAAAAGAATTTTACTTGAACAATGAGGGCATTGTGCATTCTTCATTGGTAGAATGGATGTTCTATTACATTCCAAGCAAAACGCCATAAGTTCATCTTCGCTTAACGGGAACTTGTGTGACAGGATTAACTCTTCATCTTGTTGTAACGTCTCAAGAGTCAAATTTTCTAACGCTTCTGCTAACAACCTGTCACCATCTATATTTTCCTCATCACCAAACACATCATCATAAAATTCATTAATATGTTCCACAAGGTTTCTAAAAATCATCTCAATAACATATGCGTATTGTGAATCTATATCATCTACTGTATAGCTCGCATCAGGCATATTCTCATACATATTAAAAATACCATTATAGATTTTTGCTTTATCACTAAGACCACTGACCATTTTAATAGGAGCAAATATTGCTTGCCATCTCTCTAAAATATCAATTACAAAGTCTAAGCCTTCTTCGTCTTTTACTGTATTAAAAATTATAATGTTTTCCGATAAGCACTTAGAACATTGGAAACAATCATCTTCCGAATATACAATCTCACAGCAATCCAAGCAAAAGCCGAATTTTCCCACTTCATAATCAGGATTGTTAAAAAAACTTTCAATTACAGCTTCTATACAAATATCATTTGGTTCTTTATTTTCTAAACGTTTTACTATCTCTTTAAGACACTGTATTCCGCTTAAATTAGGATTCTGCTGTGAAGTAAATAAGTTTTCTTCCATTTCCCCACCCCATTTTTTTGTTTGTTATATATACAATATCATAAAATAATCAAAATTTCAACAAAAAAAGCCGTAAAATACGGCTTCTTTTTAAGTGTTAATCGAAATTACTAATTGCTGCTTTTCGAGTTTGAATTCTGATGGAATATGTCTTTTTCATCAATTTCTTCAATACTCATTGCTTCTTCTAAGTGTTTATCTGCAAGATAAGCATCTGCTTCATCACCAGAAAAACCTTTTGCTATAAGCTCATTTCTTGTAATCATTTTTTTTCACCTCTTATTTTGCGTATAAAATTGCAATAATTAGTCATTTAAATACTGTCTAAATTGTACTTACTCATAACAAAAGCCGCTATAGAATAATATATAACGGCTTTAGGAAGTATCAAATCAGGCTGGTATAAATCTTTACATATATATTTTTATATAATGCGGTTCTAATGCCGCTACAAACGTTTTTTACCGGCGGATTTGATATGCTTCATTGTTAATATATCACAGTTATGATATAATGTCAAGAAGCAGAAATGCGCTGAATTTATAATAATGCTTTAGCGATGTCTATAATCATTGCCAAACCACTATCTGCGGTTAAATCTACTTTTTTATTTCCACCTGATTTAAACTGAATGGTTACAAATGTACCGTTCTTTGAGGAATTCAAAAGCAAATCTTCTACATTCTGACCGGCTCTTGTAAGCTTGAGTAGTTCATACATATAGTCTATAATCTGTGTTTTGTTATCTTGTTGCTCAGATTCAATTTGTAATTTCCCCAACTCGCTTAATTTTTTCTCAAAGAACAATCCGTACACTTCTCCTAAGGCATATGCAAACTGCTTATTTTCATCAACCATACGGTTGTACTGGTCTCCTTAATAATCCGTTATTAAGATTATATCAGAAAGGCTGCATATTTGCAACCTTCCTGATATACATTTTTGTTAAATATCAGATGCTTCAGCAAGCGACAACAAAGAAGCAGAATCAGTTATATAATAGTCTTTATTATCCATAGTCCTACTATACTCATCTGACCCTTCAAAGTCGTCAATAACTGCTTTTTCCTCATCCGACATCTCTGAATATGTACATTTGCCGTAAGAAGGCGGCAACCATCCCTTTCTCTGACAACCGAAAATATTGAATTTCTTCAACAATTCGTCATCTCGGAAGGTAATATGACATGTACCCTTCTTATAGAATGTAAGATAGAAATGCTTGCATTTGATATTCTTTGTTTCCTGATTTCTCTGTGCGCTTTCAAGCACATATGTAATATGTGAGCCATATGTATCCCCGGCAAGATAATCCAAAGCTTTTTCTATATCTGCAAGTTCTTCTAAACAATTATATCCCGTAGGTCTATAACCCCAATTACTATCATAAGTATTTAAAGGGATAATAACCTTCTTATTGATTTTATGTGCAGCGTTTGATTTCCAGCCATTGAAGTAGTGTATATTCTTAGATGTTTCATCATACCAAGAGTGCTTCTGGCTCAAATTATCAAACAGAGCCAAAATTGTGTCTTCAACTGCTTTTATCATCTGCTGATTCATCTGTATTTTTAT
>JAFQYK010000056.1 GCA_017406485.1 Clostridia bacterium | reverse complement strand
GTCACCACGCAGTCCAGCTTTACAATCGGCGGCACCTCGCTGCCCTCTACCGAACCGTCCATCATTGAAATGGTCTGCACGATAGGCAGCGGCTCGCATATACCGCTTGCTTCGATTAAGATATAGTCAAACTTGCCCGACTGTGCAAGCTCCGCAATCTGCTTCATAAGGTCAACCTTTAGCGTGCAGCAGATACAGCCGTTTGTGAGCGGCACAAGACTTGCGTCCTCCTCCTGCACAACTCCGCCCTTTTGAATAAGCGTTGAGTCAATGTTCACCTCGCCGATGTCGTTTACGATTACGGCGCACTTGTAACCCTCCTGATTTGAAAGGATATGGTTCATAAGCGTGGTCTTGCCCGCGCCCAGGTAGCCTGTGAGTAGTGTTATTGGTATTCTTTTATCCAATTTAAAAGCCTTCTTTCTGAATTTTTACCTTTGTGGTATATATTAGCACATTTGAAACAAAATTACAAGTGTAAAATTACAACCCGTGTACAATGCCGTATTCCCATCCGACTATGCTTCCTATGGTGTACACATTCTTGTAGCCAAGCTCGCTTAGTCTTTCCGCCGCCAAAATCGCGCGCGCACCTGTGCGGCAGTAGGTTATTATGGGCGTGTCCTTGTCGGGAATTACCCACGCCGCGCTTTCCCCGGTTATATCGTCCACGGGCAGCAATTCCGCGCCGTCCGCGTGACCTTGAATAAACTCGCTTTCCTCGCGCGTGTCAACAATTATACCGCCGCTGTCTATTATCTTTTTCGCTTCATCAAAGCTGATTTCCTTATAGCTCATATTTATTCCTCTGTTAAGAAGTCCGCGACTTCTTCAATTACATCATCAAGCGAGAATGTATCAAGTCCGTGATTGTCGCCCTCTATTACGTGCAGCTTCACGTTCTGCATATATCTCGCGTAACGTCTGCCGCCGAACACACTTACAGCCTCATCCTTTGAGCCGTGGATTATAAGCGTCTTACCGCGGAACATCATTGTCGTTTCATACACCGGCAGCGTTCTTGACGTGCGCATATACGCCTGTCCGAGCCTGAAATTCTCGCCCTGATCGTTCACCATCGGAATAAACTCCGGTGCTTCGTCAACGTTATAGAACGAGCCAAAGCAGTTACCCGAAAGCGCGTCGTCCTTAATTGTTGCGGCAGGCGCAAGCATAGCGAGCTTCTTAACCTTGTCGCGGAAATATCCCGCGGTCATACCGCCGACAAGTCCGCCCTGTGAGTGACCCATAATATATATTTCCGTCACCCAATCCAGTGACAGTACATACTCCATAATCTTGCACGCGTCAAGTATTTCACCAAGAACCGTCATATCCTGAAAATCTCCGTCACTTTCGCCGTGACCGTTAAAATCAAATCGCACCGACGCAACACCGCGCTTTAAAAGCTTTTCCGCAAGAAGCGAATGCATACTTTCCCTTTTATTCGCCCTGTCGCTCATAAGTCCGTGAAATATTATTGTTATAGGACACTTCTCCACGCCCTCCGGCTTTAAAAGCGTGCCGCGAAGCGTCAGGCCGTCTCTTTTTACCGTAACCTCCATATCCTCTACCTCCATCTTGAAATTAACCTTATTTTACCACGGCAAAAGGAATTTGTCTACTATAAATATTTGTCTTGACAAAGGCTTTGAGGCGGTGTATGATTATTATAGAAATAAATCTTCGGGGTATGTGTAATTCATAACCGGCGGTGATTGGCGAAAGCCATTAGTCCGCGAGCCGCATTTGGCGGTTGATTTGGTGCAATTCCAAAACCGACGGTAAAGTCCGGACGGGAGAAGGTTGAAGCTCAACGTGGCTTTTCATATTCCGCCCCGAAAATAACGGAGGCGGTTTTTTTATGGAAGAAAAATATATGCGCCGCGCAATCGAGCTTGCAAAGGGCGGCACAGGCTTTACAAACCCCAATCCGCTTGTAGGCGCGGTAATCGTTAAGGACGGTCAAATCATCGGCGAGGGCTTCCACGAAAAATACGGTTCGCTTCACGCCGAGCGAAACGCCATAAAAAACGCAACTGCTGATGTTAAGGGTGCGGATATATACGTTACACTTGAACCGTGCTGTCACACAGGCAAACAGCCGCCTTGTACCGAGGCAATTATCGAAAGCGGTATAAAGCGCGTCATAATCGGTTCGCGCGATCCTAACCCGCTTGTTCACGGCAAGGGCGCGAAAATTTTGCGCGACAAGGGTATTGAGGTTGTTGAAGACTTTTTAAGAGATGAATGTGACGCACTAAACGATATTTTCTTCCATTATATAAGCACAAAGACGCCGTATGTGATTATGAAAACCGCAATTAGCGCGGACGGTAAGATTGCGACAAAAAGCGGCCATTCAAAATGGGTGACGAGCGAGGAGTCGCGTATGCACTCGCACGAGATACGCAAGCGCGTTGCGGCTATTCTGGTCGGTTCAAATACGGTCAAGGCGGATAACCCAAGCCTTACCTGCCGCACGGAAAACCCGTCAAATCCGATACGAATAATATGTGACAGCCACTTGACTGTTCCGATTACGTCCATTGTTGTACAGACGGCAAGCGAGGTGCCGTCGTTTATCGCGTTCACGGCGGCTTCGGAGGAAAGGCAAAGAGAGTTTATCAATTTGGGCGTTAAACTCATCATAACACCGCGGGAAAG
>JAFQYK010000482.1 GCA_017406485.1 Clostridia bacterium | reverse complement strand
AGACAAGACGCAAGGATGTTATCTCGATAATCATAGGTGACAATACTCCTGAGAATTCAACCGGCGAGTGGATTGATAAGCTCAGCCTTGACCTCTCTAACCCGCCGTATGTATCGACATATATGGACGGTACGACAAAGACGGTTAACAGAAACGAGGGTCAGAGAGTATACGCTGAGTATCCGCTTAGTGAGACAGGTCAGACAACAACTGTTCCCATCTATGTATACGCGGATAACGGTACGATTATCTCGAACGAGCTTTCAACGGATTATCCGCTCGGCCCGATTATTCTCAACCTGAACAAGAAGTCTGAGAATACGGATATTGCGGTTGTAACCATCAACCCCGATACTCAGTATGAGAGCAGCGATAATACCGAGAGATACACAACGCTCACGTCTTACTCACAGTATTATGCAAGATACGAGGATACCGACAATCCGGGCGATCCAGTAAACGTACCTTCGTACACCGTATTCATCAACGAAGATCCTACCAATCCGGAAACATACCGCGAGAATCTGCTTATAACACTTGCGGATGCCAAGGCGACACTCACAACTCTTCTTGATACGGAAACGACATATACTCCCGATAAGGACGGCAATATCAGAATTGTTCCTCTTGACCTTGTCGAGAGAGATAATGTAAGCAGAAAGGTATTCCGCATACCTGTAAGAGTTACAGCCGAGGCGGGCAACACGAAGGATTATATCCTCAATGTAGAACTGCAGAACCTTGATATCGACATAGAGGAAATCAAGTATAACAATAAAAGTGAGAACATAGTCCACGATCTTGACAGCAGAGATTACTACGTATTCGAGGATGCGGGTATATCGAGCGCGCTTATGTACATACGCTCAACAAGCGGCACATATATGACGCTTCTCTCGGCTGCGGATGCCGCAAACGATCAGGCATATACCTACACAACAGAGTCCAATGCGACAACGAATGAGTTTGACCAGACTGTAAACTTTGACCAGACTCTCTCCTCAAGCTTCAGAAGACAGGATTATGAGGTGGTTCTCCATAGCGTATTCGGCACCTATGATAACGGCGATGCAAAGGAATACACCAAGAAGTACACCTTCGCGTCAATCATGAAGGATGACGATACAAACCTTGTGCTTTATATAAGCTACAAGCAGGACGAGAACGGCAATGATATTTACAGAAAGGTAGAGCATATAAACGGCATATTTGAAACAAGCATAGCTCTTACCACCAAGGAATATAAGCTCAGAGCCGTTACAGACAGTGATTATGCGCTTGTCGGCATAAACAGCAATCCTCCGACGGCTGTTCATGAGGACTTTGTAAGCAGCATTCCGACGCCGAACACAACCGTAGACGACGTGTATGTTTACGTAACCGCTCAGAACGGCACAATAGCTCCGTACAACAGCGGCTACTACGTACTCAGAGTCAGCAGAAAGAATGAGATAGCTGAGATTGAGAGAATAACCTCTTCAACCGCAGGTATCACTGCCGATGACATTGAGAAGGACGACGAGCTCGACAATACCTACACGATATTCACCTCTAACGAAACGGCTCAGGCATCGGTAGTATTCACTGCCGAGTCTACAGGCGCGACAGCGGGACTGTATCGTTACACGAATAATCAGTGGGTTGCTGTAAACACACCTGCTTACAGCGAGCAGGACGGTTCAAGGAGCGTAGACCTCGGCACGCTCTCAAAGAGCGTAAATGAAGGCGTATATCAGCTCCGTGTAAGAAACGAGAACGCAGAGGATGATAACGATTATACCGCATACACTCTCCGCATCAAGTCCAAGGATACGGTTGCTACGCTCAAGAGTATCACAATAGAGAAGGATAAGCCCGGTCAGTACAACACGCCTGAGAGTCCCGTTATCTGGCACGCAAAGGCACCGTATCATCCGGGTGAGAATGTGACAATAGAGATAGTTCCGACGGATAAGCATGCAATAATTACCTCTGTAAAGAGAGTACAGCAGGCTAACACCTCCGCGCCCGAGACTACAACGCCGAAGGTACTGCTTTCGGGCAACACCACAAGAGGCACAGTAACGGTTGACATGGAGGACGGCGTGGCTCTCGGCGATACGGAATACTACCTCATCACTGTTGCACCGCACAATACTGCGGCACAGTCGGTTGACTATATCCTCCAGCTCACAGGTGATGATGATGATGTAGATCTTGCAATAGTAAGAATTGACGGTAACACGCTCACACAGCTTGACGATGGCAAGACCTACAACTACATGGTATCCAACGATAAGATCACTCCTTACGTTGAGGCAGTGTCACATAATACAAACATCATTTCGGTTAACGGCGAAGAACTCAATACTCTCTCCTATTTCTGGGATAACGAGGGTTACGAGTATAATGTTGATCTTGCAAACGAGCTCAACACGATAGACGTTACTGTAAGGTCGAAGTACTATGTTGACGACAAGACAACGCCGAACGCTAAGAAGACATATACAATCGCATTGTATACGGCGTCAAGCGATACATCAATCGCAACCATTCTGGTTAATACGCTTGCGGCTATTCCCAGACCCGAGAACCCGACAATCTTCGACGCTTCAATACCTGTAAACAGTGACAATCCTGTTCTGACCAACTCCTCAACCACGGTTGAAATAACCGCTAATAACGGTTACACGAATATTTACTATAACGCTCAAAATCATAACGAGGGCAAGCTGACAATAAACGGCGTAAACCTCACAGACGGAAAGAGAACCATAACATTTGAAACGACCTCATCCACGGGCGCGTATAAGCAGGTTTACACGCTCAATATCACGCAGGACCGCGACAATGCGGATGTAAACGAGGTATATGTAAACGATTCACAGCTTACAAAGGGTGATAACACCTTCATCAACCTCAGTCTCTTCAGCGTGATAGAGAATGACACATACGTTGCGACTGTCAACAGACATGATCCCGTTAACATTACCATAAAGCCCGAGGGCGCTATGTCAAGCGTAACGCTCACAGGCGATACGGTAACAACGCAAACAAAGTACAGAGGCGGCGTATTTGAAGACGTTAAGCAGGATGACAGCGGCGTAACCGAGCTTCAGTTCACAGTTACCGCGGCAGACGGCGAAACAGAAAACACATATAATCTGCGCATAGTATACGCCGGCGATGATGACACTGAGCCCATGAGCGTTAAGTTTGTCGATCCCGACACCGGCGCGGCAAAGGGTTATTACGGCGAGATAGCTCCGAATACGGACGATTATTACGACGACGGTACCGGCAACATGGTACAATACAAGTCCAAGTATATTGTCAACCTCACAGAGGAGACAACAGTAGGCGGACGTATTTCGGGACGTATTGAAATTCAGGGCGCTAACGAGTATCAGACAATCGTACTCTACGATGAGGATGGCACGACTGTTCTCGGCACAAGCAATGATGAGGCGTTCCTCAGCACCTATTACAACCTTGTATCGAACGTTGCAAACCTTCCGTTTACGATAACATCACACGGTGCGGACACGTCAACGCAGCAGACAGACCGCTATGTACTTCTCCTGACGAGAAGAATGCCTGAGCTTACAGAGGTAAGAGCGGACGATAACCTCCTTCTCTACAATCAGGTACAGTATACCTATCAGGCGCTTCCGAACGCTAACAAGGTTAAGGTATATGTAAAAGCTAACGATAAGGACGCCAAGGTTCAGATAGGCTCCAACGCATGGACGCTCTACTATGACGAGCAGGATGTGGACATCTCCACACCGGGACAGACAACCTTTGATATTCCGCTCAACATTTCGATTTATCCGTATCAGGATGAAAGCGGCAACTATATTTACACCACGAGAATACTCCATGTAACAAAGGGAAGCTCGGCGCTCAAGAACATCTCCGTATCAATTCAGGAGAATACATCAGACGAGTTTACTGCTGTCAAGCCCAACGATTACGGTGAGTACGTAGCAGTAATACCCGACACTGTAACAAGTGAATATGTGACAATAACTCTTAATGTTCCGACCTCGGATTATGACCTCGGTCTTTATAAGGAGGGCGTCAGACTTGCGACCGGTACGATTGATCTGACCAGTGCAAGCGCGAACAGAACAATCTGGCAGTATGAGCTCTCGAACCTCACAGCGGATCGTAACGAGTTTACTATTTCCGTAAGTGACGCAGCAGGTAACACGGCTATGTATCCGTTGTGGCTCAACCATGTTTCCAGTGATACTCTCGTTAAGAATATCATTATTCAAAGGGGTACCTCGGAGGAGAAACAGACAGATTCGGGTGCAGACACGACAGATAACTGCGACAGTCATACGCTGACAATTTCAGATACTATTCAGTCAGTCAAGGTATATATCGAGGCTAACGATCCCACCTCAACTGTGAGATACGGCAGTAAGTCAAGAGTAGGCTCGCTTGAAATAACCGTTCCCACAACGGGCAGCTCGGCAGAGTATGACGTAAACTTTGATATTATCTCAACCGCGACAGATACAAACGGCGTGGCAATCAGTCAGACACACACGCTTAAGCTCGTGCGCCTCAGCGACACGGCAGAGCTTGACTATGTAAAGATTGACGGAACTGCTCTTGACCTGACCACAGGCTCGGCATATCTTGCGGATCATCTCTTGGGCCCCGCTGTCGAGGCAGAGATAAAGGCTAAGTATAACGGCACCATTGAGGTTATTGACAAGAATAAGACCTCGCTTGTATCAGACACAGTCGCTTCGGCTGACATGTGGGCTGACATCGATCTTCCGCTCGATCACGATATTGAAACAACAAAGTACGTGATAAGAGTTACTTCGGAAAGCGGCAGAAGATCGGCTGACTATATGCTCTTCCTCAACAGAGAGAACTATGTTGGCGGTCTTGAGTTCCTCAAGACGATGCTTCCGGGCGAGACAGACTGGACAACTCTCGAAATTGACAGTGATGATACTTCAGGTCTTGTATACACGCTCAATATAGGCGAGACAGAGGAAATGATAGACCTCTGGGCGCAGACGCTTGACTATGATGCGACAATCGTAGTCACAGTGCCGCACGTAGATCACGGCACAATAATGCGTGACGACACAGATCCCAGAATTCACGTATTCAATACCCAGACCGATACCCAGACACCTGCTATACCTGAGATAGCGCTTGACACATCGATTAAGGATATATATATCCCGATTTATGTGTACGTACCCGCAAGCGAGCACAGCTACCGCTACACGCTCCACCTTGCGAGAAAGAACCTTAACTACGGTGACATAACGGTATTCGTCAGTGAGGATGACGGTGTACACTTTAACAACGCTGTCTTCAGTTATACCGATGAGAACGGCGCGGATGTTTATGAGTATATTCTCACAGATGCCGCGTTGACGGTGGCTGATGTTAAGGCTTCGGCTGACGGTAAGGCGGCTATGGTCAATGGCGCTAAGCTGCCCGCGGCGGTAGAGATTCCGGTTAAGGGCAGACACAACGGTACCAAGCTCCTTGACGACTCTGTTTTGAATACCGGCGAGCTTACGTCATACGAGTTCAGAGTACGCGCCGAGGACGATAAGGCTACCGACTATAAGAAGGTTATACTCAATGTATACAGACCAAACTCAGAGACAGGTCTTAAGAAGGTAGAGGTAGGATTTACACGAAATGGTGTTGAGGGCTTTGTGGAAGCTGTTGAAGACACAGTAAACGGCGGTTACATCGCTTACATCTCTACAAAGGATACAACATCAACGATCACGCCTGTAACAATCAGAGCAACCTCGGTATCAGAGGGCGCATATGTTCTTATTGACGGTAACAGCGATGGAGCGACCCGTTATGTGAACACCAAGACCGGCGAAACAGCACCGATCGAGACTCCGAACCGCAGAAAGATCACGGTGACCGCAACGGATAACAGCACCGATGACTATTATCTGACGGTTGAGCTTGTGAACCTTGAATTAAAGACAGTGGACGCTTCGGGTGAACATTATTATCCGACACTTATTTCGGAGCTCACGGAGGACGGCAAGGTGACGGACATCTATGAAATCTTCATAGACGGTGACTACACCGACCTCACGCTTGAAACCGACGACGCTTCGGCAGGTCTTGAAGTTGGCGTATTGCCGGCAAATGCCGACGATCCTGACGCATCCTCGCCGAACACCTATGTAAACAACGGCTCCATAACTCTTACAGACGGATATGCGGAGCTTCAGGTCAAGGTAGGTCACACAGGTATATCGAGCGAATTTAACAACATTTCCTACGTAAGAATTTACAAGAAGGAAGACATAAATACTCTTGACTATATAGACGTAACCTATGATGAGGATGACGGTACAACAACGACTGTACGCGCCGAGAAGGTTACGGACGAGGACGACACCTATGCCGTAATCGTTCCCGAGAACACACCGGAGGCAGACATTTTAGCAGCCGCGACCTCAAAAGCTGCAAAGGTCAAGATAGGAGATCATGATAAGGCAAAGACCTCATACGACGAGTATACAGACTACACCCTGAACACCAGAAAGCAGGAGGTTGAGATAGAAGTACATCCGTCCTCCGGCACAAATGACAAGACGTATAAGCTTGTGATTTACAGAGTGAATACAGAGCTTGAGTCGGTAATTGTAAACAGCACCGAGCTCATTGGCAGCGTAACGCGGGATACAATAAACGGTGTCACGGCGGATGTATACGCAACAACCGTTGACAATGCCGCTCCGTATCTGTACGTTCTGGCAAAGAACAGCGGCGCTCTTGTAAACGTAAGCGTGAACAGCAACGAGGCAAATCCGTGGTCAACGTCCTCGTACACAATGACAGACAACACTGTTCTGCTTACCATATCAGTAAGACCTGCCTCGGATATACCCGTATCGAGAAAGGCATATCTGAGACTTACAAAGGTATCGTCAGACACCTCTGTCGAGGTAACTGCTAAGTATACCGATGCAGAAGGTAAAGAACAGACTGTCAAGGCGGATGAAACATATCTCGCGTCAGACGGTGAGTTCATTGTGAAGATACCGTACGGTATAACAGACGTTGATGCACTTACAATTACGACAACCAAGAACAATAAGCTTGCGCATGTTCACCTTGACACGGATGAGAACCTGCCCGTAACAGCAATAAGCTACGTTGTAACAACAGACACAGAGCTTAACATCACAAACCTTGAGACAGGTACGGTTGTAGAGAGAACAGCTTATGTAAGGGCAACCGACGGAACAAGAGCTAAGTATAAGATTATCCTTGTTCCTCAGGCAGACCTTACGCTTGACGCTTATACCAACTGGAACGGTTCCGCAACAGGAACGGATGTTTACCACGCATACAAAGTAACCACATATGACGAGGACGGCAACGTGGCGTCTATCATTCACAACGGACTTGTAAGCGGACTGAGCAACTATGTAAACATAGGCTTTGTACCCGTACACACACCTGCTGTCGGTTCAATCGAGATTAAGTATACAAACAACGGTATTGAAACAGCCGCTTCAGCAGGCTCAATCACAATTCCGTCACTTCCGATTGCAGACGAAGGCTATGACGTATATCCCGTAACAGCTTCCTACTACGTTGGCAAGCATTGGGAGCAGAAGGAAGTTCAGACGCTGAGACTCTTCCAGAGAAACAGCAACACGGAGCTTTTGAAGGTGACGGGCGAGTATACCGATTCCGGCAGCGTTAAGCAGACCATAACCGCAAGAGTAACGGATGACGGTACAGGCAAGAACCTCTACACGCTCTATGTACCTGAGGAAACGACCTCGCTGAACATTACAGCGGAAACCAAGGAGCTGCTCGCAAACGTGCATATAGCAGATACCAAGACGGACAGCGAGTATACAATTAACAAGTATACATGGAGCAATTACTCCACATCGCATGATCAGACAAATATCTACGTAAGGGCAACCAATGATACTACCGAGGAAGAATATGTACTCAAGGT
>JAFQYK010000481.1 GCA_017406485.1 Clostridia bacterium | reverse complement strand
CAGAGAAATTTTCTATGCAGAAGTCAGATATTAAAACAGGCTGTCGGCAGTTGAGGCTCGTTTGAAAGGAAACGGTCAGCACAGATATTATGCCGGTATTTCGATATAGTAATTATCATTATTATCAATATTAAGACTCAGCTTCATAAGGTAGCGGTTGATAAAATTCCTGCGCTCCTCATCAGTGAGAGTGATTCGGCATTGTTCTGTGATGGAGTTCATAATTTCGTTGCAATCCGGCGCAGAAAGAACACGTGACTTGTTAAATGTATCAATTCGTTCACTCAAACAGTACCTGAGTACAGCTTGCTTATGAGGATAAATTACATTATCAGAAAGAGGACTGGAAAGCAATTAAGAAGTATTTGTAATCAAAATAGGGGAAACGTGCTATGGTGACAATTTATGATACTATCAAATGAAAAATACAAAATCAATATAGCGACAGATAAGGAAATTTTTCAAAAAGTAATACGAGTCGTGATTATAATTTTGTGTACGGATTGGAAAAGCTCAATATCTACTATGACAAAAATTATGATACCTTACTTGTTTATGTATATTTTCTTGTAATTTTAATATTTGCAAAGTTTAGTATTGAAATAGAAGATAAAGTATGCTACAATGATAAAAAATGCGGATTCGCGATTATGATTGCAAATAAAATCTGCGGATTTGTTGTAAAATGAATTTATCAATAATGCGGATTTGAGAAAGGTAATATATGTTTAAACGAAAAATTTATGATAAGCTGATCGAATGGAAACAAACCTCCAATGGCAAAACTGCGCTCCTTATTGAAGGAGCAAGGCGAATTGGAAAATCCACAATAGTTGAAGAATTTGCCAAAAGAGAATATAAAAGCTATATACTTATTGATTTTTCTGTGGCATCTAAAGCTGTCCGCGAGCTCTTTGATGATGTATCAGACCTTGATTATCTATTCCTCCAACTTCAGCTGCAATTCAATACAGACCTTCACCAAAGAAACTCGCTGATTATTTTTGACGAGGTACAGCTATGCCCTAGAGCAAGGCAGGCCATAAAGCAACTTGTAAAGGATTACAGGTATGACTATATAGAAACAGGCTCGCTTATTTCTATAAAACGCAATGTTAAGGATATTCTTATTCCCAGCGAGGAACGTAAAATCAATATGTACCCGATGGATTATGAGGAATTTCTATGGGCAATCGATGATAAAACAACCATTCCTCTTATTCGTAAATGCTATGAGAGCGGACGAGGTGTAGGAGAACAAGCGCACAGAAAGCTCATAAGAGATTTCCGCTTATATATGCTTGTTGGCGGAATGCCTCAGGCTGTAAGCGAGTATATCAGAACAAATAATCTCCGTATGGTTGATGAGGTAAAAAGAGATATATTAAATTTATATGAGGATGATTTTAAGAAAATTGACCCCACAGGCAAGGCTTCCCTTCTCTTTGATTCCATACCGGCACAGCTCAATAAAAACGCCTCAAGATATCAGGTGTCCGGTGTGCTTAGGACTGAACGGGCTGACAGCGTGCTAGAGCTGATTGCCGCAATGCAGGATTCACGCACGGTATTGGTATCTTATCATGCCAATGACCCGAATGCGGGAATGGCAACAAATAAGGATTTAACGCGATTTAAGCTTTTCTTATGCGATACGGGTTTGTTTACTACACTTATGTTTAAGGACAGAGATTTTACAGAGAACGACATATACGAAAAATTGCTCGCTGATAAGCTAAGCGCTAATTTAGGCTATCTTTATGAAAACGCAGTCGCCCAAATTTTGGCGGCCAACGGTAATGAGTTGTTTTATCATGTTATTAAAAACGAGACCTCAAAGCACAATTACGAGATTGATTTTCTTATTGCAAGAAAAAATAAAATCTGCCCCATTGAAGTGAAATCCTCCGGATATAAAACACACAAATCTCTTGATGAGTTTATAAATAAATTCAGCGGTCGAATTTTAAATAAATATATCATATATACAAAGGACTATGCTAAAGAAAATGATGTGATTTTTTTGCCGGTTTATATGGCGCAATTTTTATAAATAGTTCTTCCAATGATTTAAGCAGCATATATTATGAACCTATAGATTCATTTAATAGACTGTTTAGACTCGTATATTGCGGCTGCCCTGCATTTGACGGGAGGTATTTTGATGCAACAAGAATAGAGAATATTATTGCAAAAATGTCTTACAGTAATAACAAAATATTATACGTTATCTGTTACAAATGGCAGCAGGAATACTATGAGGAGATTTTTCCGTTTCGTGTTGACTATGTTTTTCTTGACGACAATGATATTATTATTGATGAAAATAATATTGTATAGAGATGTATTTTTGATAAGAGCCTCAGCTGACGACATAACTGTCCGCGAAAACGCGGGCAGTTATTTTTAGCCTGTTTCAGAGAAATTTTCTATGCAGAAGTCAGATATTAAAACAGGCTGTCGGCAGTTGAGGCTCGTTTGAAAGGAAACGGTCAGCACAGATATTATGCCGGTATTTCGATATAGTAATTATCATCATTATCAATATTAAGACTCAGCTTCATAAGGTAGCGGTTGATAAAATTCCTGCGCTCCTCATCAGTGAGAGTGATTCGGCATTGTTCTGTGATGGAGTTCATAATTTCGTTGTAATCCAGCGCAGAAAGAACACCTGACTTGTTAAATGTATCAATCCGTTCACTCAAACAGTATCTGAGTACAGCTTGCTTATATGCACTCAAATCAGCAGCAGGGAAATCATCAAGAGAACAGTAAACAGCTCCAGCTGTTTTAAGCATATCTTTTGTTTTCTCCGAGCATTTGGAATCTTCTGTCATCATAAGGAAATGAGCGTTATTGAGTGAGGTAATAACAGGCAAGTAATCCGAGTCACTTGAAACAATAATAAATGACTCTGTCTTTCCGGCAAAATACTCTCTGCTGACTTCGGTTGCAAGCAGTATATCAACAGTTGACTTATGGTCAATCACGCGCTTGGCAGGATACAGCTCTGTCGGAAAACCGCATTGCTTTTCAAAGATTTTCCATTCAGCCGGAATGCTGGCATCAGTAAACAGCTTAATCTTGAGTATTTTGTGTTTGATTGATGACGGCAAACCGATAAGAGCTGATAAAAGCTTATATGGGTCAGTGTTCTCGCAATCTACAGCCATAACTGTATATATCGGATCCGCAACCAGATTCTGAATAAGTGTGTATAAATCTTCTTTTTGTACGAGGGATTCCTGTGGTTTTTGAGGTGTATCCGTATATGATGAACCTAAGATTTTACATAGCTTGCGGTCATTGTCAAACATATTTCCGCAATCAAACGGCTTCCAATGAATATACACCTGGAACGGGTACAGATTTGAGTCGAGTTTGTATTTCTGAACTTCTGTTTTTATGACCTCGGCAGAGTTTTTGGTTTTGCGGACACATCCCTTGATCACAAACAGATCATACACGTTCTGCCAGTTAAAGTCTTCGGGAAAGAGGTTTCTGCAATTATTGATGTTTTCGTATATGGCGCGGTTCAGAAGAATTATACATTCATCGGTACTGCCGTTTTCAGGAATGGAAATATCCGCGTTTTCAAGCACCTTTAGCTGTGATTTGGGATAAGATGATAATGAGAATGTGTCGTAATGTTTTATCGCTGATGTGCGTATCATTGAGAGGGTACGTATGAGAGTGGCAGAAGCATTTTCGCGCAGTTCAATCAGAAGCTCGTTATTGGTGGGTGAGTAAATTCTGATAAGCTTCTCGTTGCTGACACCGCTGAGATAAGCCATTGTGGTTGAAAGGGTTCTTGAATAGTTACACATAATAATTACCTCCTTTTTCATCCGTAAAAAGTTCAAATAGTTCGTCAGTGATTTCTTCGGTGTGTGATTCCTCTTTAATCAGCAGTGAATGGAGTTCGCATTCATATACAGAGAGTTTTGTGTCAAAGCCTATAGGAGCCGACTCTGTGCATGAAACGGTAACCTGTCTTTCGACAAGTTTGATTTGTTGGATCCTGACATTCATGATAATCACTTCTTTCTTCTTTACGTCACCTTTAGCTTACAGGTATATTATATCATATTTGCGTAAATATATCAACACTACGAGTCAAATATTTACGTAAATACATTAACAAAATTCAACACATAATTTTGTTAATAATTACTATTTACGTAAAATAGAGAGATATACTATAATAGAATAACAATAAAAATGGGACGTGAAGAAAATGGGAGTATCAAAATCACAGCAGGCGGCAGTGAATCGGTATATTAAGAAAAACTATGACCGCTTAAATTTGACTATCGCAAAGGGGACTAAAACAGCATTAGAAACGGTTGCAGCACAAAATGGTATAAGTGTAAATGAATACGTCAGACAGGCGTTAAAGGCTAAGTATAAGGCCGATACGGGGAAGGATATTGAGCTTTAAGGGAGAAGATGTATCTATTTACGCATAATATGGCAAAATGGACACTAAACTTTTACTTAAAGAAGGCAATTCACTCTGCCGGCTCAACTCGCAGGCTAGTATAGCTGATTGTACTTATGAAAATATTCTTAATGTTCAAAATGGTTGGACTTTTATATAACGTAGTAGTTACAATGACTGCTGCGTTTTGTTTTTGTGTAGTTTAAGGAGGTCAGTATATCACGGTGAAGTCATTACCATGGCTGACAAATCCTACAGGTTATCAATCACTCGTCGACTTGTACACTTTCTGGCGAAACGTTGTATACTTCACTTGACTTTTTACTTATAGGTCATTATGCTGTGCCTTTAAAGTGCAATAAAAAGGATATGCCAATTTTGCTATGAAATAGGTATACCCCGTTAATCTTTTGTTCTTCAGTCAGTTTTATTTTTATCAAGTTGATAAAAAAATCTTAACAATGTCATGCGCTAATTTTATCTGGTCAAGGTTCTCCGAATACAAGAGATTTCCATTATTATTTTTTTCATATTATTCCTCTTTTGTGATATTTCATATATTTGTATTATCGTATCATACAATTCGACATGAATCAGCAGTACATTTATGTTAATAAACAACTAATATTTAAACTCCGAAATAATACTTGTTATTATTCAGCATCCAATCCCTCAAAAAAGTCATCATAAGAACATCCATAGATTTTCTTAAGCTCAATAATGACGCTGACGCGGATATTCAACTCGCCGGATTCATATTTGGCATAGGTTGTTCTGCCGATGTCGCATCCACGGCGCTGAAGTTCGGCACACAGCTTTTCTTGCGAAATATTGTAATTCAGTCTTAAATTTCTCAAATTATCGCCCATATTGCGATCTCGTCTTAATTTTTGTTCCATAATAACACCCCATCAAAATTTATTGACCAGTATTGGTTGCAATTATGAATATTGTATGCTATAATTGGATTAAATATTGACCGTTATATTGGTCAATAAATATTTATGGAGTGGTGTTTATGTGTATATGCACATTTTTTGGTCACAGAGATGCCCCCGATTCACTTAGACCGTCAATAGAGAAAGTGTTGTCGGAACTAATTACAAGTGGAAAAGCCGATAAATTCTATGTAGGCAATCAAGGTAACTTCGACAAAATGGTATTGGATATATTGCGT
>JAFQYK010000480.1 GCA_017406485.1 Clostridia bacterium | reverse complement strand
CCTGTTATTTTCACACTTCCTTTGCAGGATTGTTATATATGTATTATAGCAGATATTTCTTCCCTTGTCATATCATTTTTTCACCCTGCAGATAGTATGAAGGCAGGTTGTCTGTACTATGCTATTTATTGTATCCGTTACCCTCAAGCCAAGCTTTTATCTCATCCTCTGTGGTAGAGGATGTGCCGCGCATACCGCCGGCAAGGTTTGCATTTGGCGCGTACTTCTTAACATCCGAAACAGCCGCGCTTATGCCGCTGCTGCCCGAGGTGCAGAACGTATATACGTTTTTACCCGATAAATCATATGTGTCCATAAAGGTATAGATAATTCTCGGAATCGTTCCCCACCAAATCGGATGGCCTATAATAATTGTGTCGTAGCTATCAAAGTTTTCAATAGTGTTTGCAATCGTGGGACGCGCCGTATCATCATTCTGCTCTCTGTTTGCGCGGCAGTCGGAATTGTAGTTCAGGTCTGCAGATGTGTACGGCTCGGTGGGGACTATCTCGAATATATCCGCGTCAGCCGCTGCAGCGAACTTTTCTGCAAGTGTTTTTGTTGTACCTGTTGCCGAGAAGTATGCAACAAGTGTTTTTGAGGCGGGTGTTTCCCCGTCTTGCCCTTTATACTTTTTAATATCAATTCCGTAGGCTGTCATTTTTGGCTGCTGCTTGTCTGTCCACACAAACAGCTTCATAAAATCCGCATCTTCATAACTCGGAAAAATATCCTTGTTGTAATCTATGACGGCTTCGCCGGTATTTTTGTAGACTTTCACGCCTTCCAGTGCCTTGTTATTGTTATAAATTGCCGCAATCAAGAAATCGTCTTCGGAAATGTTTGAAACCGACACAGATGATGTGCCCTCGTTTATCTCCGGTGCTGCCGCGCAAGCGGAAATCGACATAGTTATCACAGCAATCATAAATATAAATAGCGATAATATTCTTTTCATCACAAAGCTCCTCTCTTTTACAGACTATTTACCCACACCGCAAGCTCCTCTTTTGAAGGTCTGCCGTTAAGAATTTTTCCTTCTTTTATGACCGTATCACTTGACACGCTGCCTTTAAGACCTGCGACCGCTTTGCCGAAGCCGCTGCCGCCCGAGGTTGCGAAAAGAATAATTGTCTTTCCCGAAAAGTCATAGCTTTCAAGGAAGGTGTTTATAATTGTCGGTGCGACATACCACCATATAGGAAAGCCGACAAATATTGTGTCGTATTCCGATATGTTCGCGTTTGTATCGTTAAGCGCCGGACGCGAGGATTTGTCGCTCATTTCAACCGAGCTTCTCGACTGCTTGTTCTGCCAGTTTAAGTCCTCTCTCGTGTAAGGAACCGCCGGCTTGATCTCATAGATATCCGCGTTTGCCGCCTCTGCAAGTGTTTTTGCGACATTCGCCGTCACACCGCTTGCGCTGAAATATGCTACTAATTTTTTACTCATTGATATATACCTCCTATATCCTTTGACTGCCTGTTGACCAGACATGCTTATTATTTCTGTTCTCCGGTTTATTCTGTGCCATCACTCCGGCAAGCGGATGTGGCAGATACGGTTCTTCGAGATATTTGATTTCCTCATCTGTAAGCTCCAAGTCCACCGCCTTTGCCGCGCCGGCTATATGGTGCAGTTTAGTTGCGCCGACAACAGGCGAGGTTGTCTTTGTTAAAAGCCATGCGAGTGAAATCTCCGTCATTGTTACATTCCGCTTTTCGGCAAGCTCGATAACGCGGCTTATAATAATCTCGTCCTGCGCCTTTGTCGCGTCATACTTAAATTTTGCGTATGCGTCCTCCTGCAAACGCTTTGTTACTTCGTCCGCCTTTCTTGAGAGCCGTCCGCTTGCAAGCGCGCTGTACGGCGTCAGGGCTATATTATCCTCCTCACAAAACGGCACCATTTCTCTTTCCTCCTCGCGGAAGATAAGATTATAGTGTCCCTGAACGGAAACAAACTTCTCAAATCCTTCCTTTTCCGCAAGCGCGTTCGCCTTTGCTATTTGCCACGCAAAGCAGTTTGATATTCCTATATATCTTACTTTTCCCGCTTTTACAACTCGGTTTAAGCCGTCAAGAATATCATAAATAGGCGTATTCCAGTCCCACATATGATAAATATAAAGGTCAACATGGTCCATATTAAGATTTTGGAGACTTTTGTTTAGCATTCTTTCGACGTGCTGCTGACCCGTTATGCCGCTTTCGATTTCCTCACGCGTTCTCGGCAGGAATTTTGTTGCGATTATAACATCACCGCGCTTTGCATAATCACGAACTGCGCGTCCGACATACTGCTCGCTTGTTCCGCTTTGATACGCTATTGCCGTATCGAAAAAGTTTACGCCTAAATCAAGCGCTTGTTTTATTATCTCGCGGCTTCTATCCTCATCCACCGTCCATGAATGCTGACCTCTTTTATTGTCACCAAAGCCCATACATCCAAGACAAATACGCGATACCGTCAAATCCGAATTGCCAAGCTTTGTATACTTCATCACTTCACCTCCAACAGTTTCCTCACACAATTATATACTATTTCATAAGCCGTCATATACACATATCCGACATTAGATTTTTCCATAGCCTCTTTTTGTCTGTCGTTTACAAACGCGTAAGGGTAAATGCCGAACATAAACGGTAAGAACGAGTATATGAAATTCTGCAAATCCATATCGCTCATATCAGGAATAAATTTACGCACACACGCGCTCATATTTTTCATCGCGCGACCATAAGAGGCCTTGAACTCCACAAGCCGTTCCTTGCGGCTGTTTTCCTCCATATCATAGTGGTTCATTGACATTAGCTTTAAAAGCTGCATGCGGTTATCAAGCGAATGCGCGATTTTATCCGCCAGTTCATCGGTGGATAAGCTTTCGTTTTTATCGGTTATCGCCGCAAGCTCCTGTGCCCATTTTTCATATTCTCTTTGCAGAAGCGCAAGGAAAATCTCCTCTTTTGTCTGAAAATAGTTGTAAATTGATGTTCTTGTAAACGAGGTCACGTTCGCGATTTCCTTCATTGTGATTTCCTTGAAGCTCATCGTTTTATACAGCGTTTCGCAGGCGTTTATAATTTCCTCCTTGCGCGCGTTTGTCAGTTCAATACTGCCTTTTGGCATAGTTATCACTCCTCATTCGGATTTTTCTTAAACGACAGGCATTTGCCGAGTACATCGCCTGTTTTCAGGTATTCGTATGTCGGGAACTCAAACAGTACCGGCTTTAATGTGTTGTAGTTCACCTTGCCGTCACTGTTAAGATGGTCCTCCTCAACATATGTCGCGTCAATCGTGCAGATAAAGCTCTCAAAGTTCGGTGTGTTGTATATATCTTCCACGCTGCACTCTATAACGAGCGGTGCCTTCTTTATAACAACCATCCTTTCGAGCATTTATTCTGACATTGTGTCATTATATATAATATACACTTATTCTGACACAATGTCAATATTTATTTGTAAATTTAGCATTTTGTATAAACAAGACATACATAGTTAGTATAAAACAAACAAAAAATAAGCCTGCTGCATTTAAGTCGCAGGCTGTAATCCTTTAATTTCAGCAATCTACCTTCTCACCATCGCCCATCATCGGGATTATGACAGCAGCCCAAACCTCAAGATGGAACATCATCATTTTGTGTCCTGTTGTTTCGTTGTAGATATCGGGATTGGCTACTGCGGGGTCGTAGACATAGCCGCAGATTGAACACACATATTTGCCTGAAGCCGTCTTTGTGAAAATCTCGTAGTCAATAGGCACGGTCGATACAGGGTTATACAAATCCATAGGTCAAAATAAACGCAAAAATGAGCTTAAAAAATTACTCTCAAAACGAAAAAAACCCAAAACCGTAGGTTTTGGGTTTCAGATGTGTTTGTACTGAATGTTTGATACAATAAGTCGAAATTCTTTAGAGGGGGTAGCTTGTACCCCCTCTGTTGCATAGGGGGGATTTTACCCGAAGTCGAAATAACGGTGTCCCCCCTAAAAGTCAGTGTTTAAGCCATTCTTGCTTTTTTCGTCTTTTTGTACTTTATGTTTAATTACCGCTTGTATATTTCTATTTCTTGGTGGTTCGGATTCGATTACCGTTTCGAAGTGAATGTTTACGTTATCAATAGGATTTAAATATCTATTCATCAAGCATGATTTGTCCGTTTTTTGCCTTTTCTTTTATTCTTGCTATTTGTTCTTTTTCTATTTGTTGTATACTTTTCTTAGGTGTAGGCAAATCCTCGGGCATCGTTCCTCCGATTTTTTCTATCGCACCTCTTACCTCTTTGCCTACGGAATAATGAACGTGCGTTGCTGTTTCCGCATCATCGACCCTATCCTTCCTTAGCTTTTCCTCTGTTTGCGATATTCTGAATAAGTTAGCTATCAATTCCGTGCTTCCCATAAAATCCAAAATTTTCTGACCTATCGCCAATTCCTTCCTTTCATGAATATCCTCCACATCAAGACCGCCATAAAAACCCATATATCCAGCATTCTGAAAAACTGCAAATTCTTCATTGGTAATAACCCCGGCTTTGTGTGCTGTTTCTGCCAGCATTTGATTCCACTGTTTTATGTCTCCTCGTACAACAAGCCGTCTTCTGTCTTCATCTAATTCATTAAAATGGTCAGCAATTTCCTGACGATATGTCTGAATTGCAAAATATGTTTGTCCCAACGCAATGACTTCCTTGCGAGGATCGCCATTCTGAACTATAAGGTAACATGCATATCTTGAAAGTTCATAATCAATAATAGGTTTGCTCGTTGCACCGGCTTCTACGATTTTGCTAACTTCAGCAAAATCGTCCTTTGAATTATGACCGCTATTTTCACATGCAATCATCGCTCTCTTTATGACCTTTGTAAAATTTCGCCATTGTATGTAATCAAGAGCAAGGGCTAAATCCCTTGCGCTCCAAAATTCCGTTCCGTCTTGTCTTGTTAATTATATATCTTCAAACCTTTTGTATTCAGCTGACTTTAATTGGCTCATATTCAATCACATCCACATAAATTAAATGACCCGACATTGTCCGCATCGTTGAGAGGCGTGTCGGGTTCTGTTAATATATTATACTCCTTAATGTGGAAAATGTCAACGGTTTTCAATGTTTTCATCTAAATTATCTAATTCTCTTATATACGCAAACAAAGACTCCCTATCAAGTTTTTGTCCTGTCATTCTTTCATAGTATTCTACTGTCATGCATATAAGATTATGTCCATTGTCAGCTTCAATGAATAAAGGTGACATCATCGCTATGCCACCTTTAGCGGAAAGACTATCAAATTTCTTTCTTCGTTATACACTCCCTCTATGATATAGGTTTTACCTGACTCTAACCCATTTATCTCAAATAACAGTTCAACAAATCTTTTACTGCATATTTTGAATTCTGCATTCCTTGACTCAAAAAAATTGTCCGGTACTTTAAATGACATAACATGTTTTTCTCTGCATGGAGTAAAAGCAAGCGACCTTTTATCCTTTCCGGTAAGCATACAAATATATTGCGGCTCGCCAAGCTGCTGCACTGAATACTTGTTCAGCTGAATATATTTTGTTCTGCCGACACCGCTTATAGTCATCATTGGTTTTTTCATTGTATTTCCGCACCTCCTAAATTCCCCGGATTGTCATTATTTTCTATAGTTTCGCCCTGCGGCGGAGCATTCTCTTGCATCCCATCACTAAAGGTCATATTCTGTGGTATATCTCCCTGATAGCCTTGAAAATCCTCAAACAAATTAAGCTGTCTTGTGGCAACATAATCATTGAACGACCTTCCGATACGGTCTCTATACTGATCAGGATAATATTTTATCTCACGCTTCTTTGTTTCTCCCGTTTTCGGATCAATGAACTCCTGCTTTTGAGGCGTGAACATTATACTGTCCTCTAAATCAAACAGCAGAATTAATCCGGTGCTTGAATTTGCAACCCTGCCGAGTATTTTATATCGGCACTCATAGTTCCATCCCATCATCTGATATATCTTCATTACAAATTCCTCAGACGTAATGGCTCTGTTTACCCATACATCCTCCTTTTGTCTCGACCACTGCACAGATGCGCTCTCTTCCTCCGGGCACATTACTGCTGCAATGCGCTTTTTGTCAGGATGCACTATGGGAAGTATGAACTGTATTCCCTCAAAGAGACGAACCGCCGCTGTATTGAAGGTCATCTGTCTGAATT
>JAFQYK010000479.1 GCA_017406485.1 Clostridia bacterium | reverse complement strand
GAAGGACTTACCACCTACAAAATACGCAAATACAAGATAATATCCGAAAGTACGCTACAGCACATAAGAGAGGACAAAGCAATAACCACTGACGCAATCGCTTCTTTGTGTGAAGCACTGAATTGTCAGCCAGGGGACATACTGGAGTATGTAAAATAAGGTCATTTTTAACCACTGTGAATTTACCACTAATACTCAGGGTTAGTGTCGAAAATCACAATCTGCACCGTTTTTTTCACCGCCTAAACCGCCATACACATAACCAAAATGGTAGGGGAGGGCGGCGGAAAAGAATAGTGACTTTAGTAAGTATATCCATAGTAATAACAACAATAACCACAATAGACATACACACTAATAACAATAATATATTTCCGCTGTCCTCTCTTTGACTGTAACACACTACCATATACACATATCACTCTGTATCTGCTCTCTCCTCTCATAATTAAGGACAATTTTTTGATACAGGTCACAGGGACAGGTGGTGTTTGCTTAATTCACTTAGGTAAGTTTTAAGTGCCACCCTGTCAATCAGGAATTTTCGTCCTGCTTCAAGATAAGGTATGTCCTTATTGGCAATCAGCTTTCTAATTGCATACTCTGACAGCCCACTGTACTTTACAGCTTCTTTAACTGATACATACAGTTTTTTGCCGTCACCTTTCGGAGATTTTTTATTTGCTTTAAATCCCATAGGTTATTTCCCCCTTTCTTGTTTTATTTGTCTGTATTGTATCGTATCGTGCCGTCAAACTCCATAGCAAAAAAGTCATATCACTTGTTATTTTTCACTGGTTACACTCTCCACTATCATTTGACAGCTAATTTACACTGTGTTATACTGATTACATAGATAAAGACAGGAGCGACACATATGGACATTGAGGAATATAAAATTCAATTCGGCAAACGATTGAGGGAATTAAGAGAAGAAAAAGACGGTTTTACACAGGAGTATTTATCAGACAAATTAAATTGCGAAACTAAAAAAATCTCGACTATGGAAAATGGCATATCATCACCCAAATTTGAGGATTTATTTGTTTTAGCGGAGCTTTTCAATGTTAATTTTGATTATTTAATGGGAATAAGTAATCATAGACGAGTATTTAAGGTGTCACGGAAAAGTGAGGCTGTTAGTATGCCTGTTCCAGAATTAACTGCAAGCCAAAGAAGGAAACTCAAAAATCCTATGGATTTATGATACTTTCATAATTCATAAAAATATAGCTATTACAACGGACAAATTTTTGATTTGTCCATTTTTTGTCCATTTTTCACGCTGAAAAAGACAAAACAAAATCCAGTGTCTAAAACCAAGAATGGCTTAGATACTGGATTTTTAATTGGTTGCGAGGGGCGGACTTGAACCACCGACCTTCGGGTTATGAGCCCGACGAGCTACCAACTGCTCTACCTCGCGATATTTAACGTTCTCTTTTCAGAGCGCTTATATATTCTACCATATATTTTTTTAATTGTCAAGGGTTCGCTTCATTATTTTGCCCCAAATCGTATGTGATAATTCGACAAAAAGACTATTGTTTTTATTGCTGTCTTAGTGTATAATAGAGATATATCTATACGGAGGAGGTGAGGAAAATGGATAAAATCCTATCTGATTTCCGAGTTAGGCTATCGCGCCACATATCACCCGGAGCAATGCGCGCTATTCGTCCGTTTCTCACCGTACAGTTCTTCACCTTTATGCTTATGGGTGTTATTAACACCGCCGTGTCTATTTCTGTTGCAACTGCACTTGACTATATACACATTAACTTTCTGCAGCCTGACAATACTTTCAGAGTGTTTGCCGCGCGGACAAATCTGAATTTTATTATAGGTTACGTGACAAGTATTGTGACGTCCTTTTTTCTGAATTCAAAATACACCTTTCACAAAAAACCGACGTTCAGACGCTTTTTGCGTTTTCCCTTGAGTTATATACCGAATTTTATTTTCCAGTATATATTTGTCTTTTTGTTTACTCTGCTGGGGCTTTTCCGTCCTGCGGCATATATATGCGCCGCGATTACCGGCACACCGGTTACATATGTGGTTATGAAGCTATTTGTCTATAACAGAAGAAAATAAACGGAGGGATTTTATGCTATCAAAAATTTACTCACGCGGTTTAAGCGGTATCGACGGATTCCCTGTTTCGGTTGAAACGGACATCTCAAACGGTATGCCTGCCTTTGATATTGTCGGTCTGCCGGACACGGCGGTTAAAGAGGCAAAGGAACGCGTACGCTCGGCTATCAAAAATACCGGTTTTAAATTTCCGGCAAAGCATATCGTCATAAATCTCGCGCCCGCCTCGCAGCGAAAGGAAGGCTCCGGCTATGACTTGCCTATGGCGCTTTCAATACTTACGGCTACAGAGCAGCTGCAGGTCGGTGATGATTATCTTGAAAAATGCGCATTCTTCGGTGAGTTGTCCTTAGACGGAAGCGTAAACAGTATAAACGGCATATTGCCTATGGTGATTTCCGCGTATAGGCAGGGAATTACAGATATGTTTGTACCGGCCGAAAACGCCGGTGAGGCGGCAGTTATTGAAGGCGTGAACGTCTACCCTGTTGACTCCTTAAAAAGTCTTTGCGACCACTTTTGCGATATAAAAAGAATAGAAAAGCGTATTGTTGATGTTCAGGAATTTTTCAGACGCAGCGCGGAAAGCATATTGGATTTCTGCGACGTAAAAGGACAGGAAAACGTTAAGCGCGCGCTTGAAATCGCGGCAGCCGGCAATCACAATGTGCTTTTAATCGGCTCACCGGGTACCGGCAAAACAATGCTCGCCCAGCGTATGCCGTCAATCCTGCCCGACCTCACATTTGACGAGGCGCTTGAGGTTACAAAGATACATTCAATTTCCGGTCTGCTCAGCAAGGAGGAACCTCTTATTTTAAAGCGGCCGTTCCGAAGCCCGCACCACACCATCTCGCCGCAGGGACTTTCAGGCGGCGGTGCGGTGCCAAAGCCCGGCGAGCTGTCGCTCGCGCATAACGGTATACTCTTTTTGGACGAACTTCCGGAATTCAGGCGTGATTCTCTTGAAAGTCTCAGACAGCCATTGGAGGATGGCATAGTGACAATCTCGCGCGTCAGCGGCACTCTTACATACCCCTGTAATATTATGCTCATCTCCTCTATGAACCCGTGCAAATGTGGTTACCTTGGCGATCCGCGCAGACAATGCACCTGCACACCGCAGCAGATAAACCGTTACCGCAG
>JAFQYK010000478.1 GCA_017406485.1 Clostridia bacterium | reverse complement strand
TAGAAGGAAAGCTGATGGGAACACTGTTTGTTTCCAAAAATTTTAAAAAGGAAGATTGATGTAATGAATGAGCTTATAGAAAAGGGTACTCTTGCCCGTGACGCATCATACAAGCTGGTTAGCGTTTCCACCGTAACAAAGGACAACGCTCTTGAAGCAATCGCAGCCGCGCTTGTGGATAAGGCTGATGAAATAATAGAAGCAAACAAAATTGATATAGAAAACGCGAGAAATAACGGAACGCGTGAGGCTATGATTGACCGTTTAACGCTCACAAAGGAGCGCATTGAAGGTATAGCCGAGGGTGTAAGACAGGTCAAAGCTCTTGCCGATCCTATCGGCGAGGTAACAAAAATGTGGAAGCGTCCGAACGGTCTTGAAATCGGTCAGAAGCGCGTACCGATGGGCGTTATCGCTATTATATATGAAGCGCGCCCGAACGTTACGGTTGACGCGGCAGCGCTTTGCCTGAAAACGTCAAACGCTTGCATACTCCGCGGCGGCAGCGAGGCGATAAACTCAAATAAGACGCTGATGAAGATAATGCAGGACGCGGCTTACGGCGCAGGCTTGCCGGTTGGAACGCTGAATATAATCGAGGACACCTCACGCGAAACGGCGACAGGTTTAATGAAACTAAACGGCTATGTCGATATGCTGATACCGCGCGGCGGCAAGGGGCTTATACGCTCGGTGGTTGAAAACGCGACCGTGCCGGTCGTTGAAACGGCGGCGGGTAACTGCCACGTTTACGTTGACGGCGAAGCCGATCTCGATATGGCTGAAAAAATTGTTTTAAACGCAAAGGTTCAGCGTCCGTCAGTCTGCAACGCGGCAGAAACGCTGCTCGTTGACAAAAAAATTGCCGATGAATTCATACCGAGAATGTTCAAGGCTTTAAAAGAAAAAAATGTCGAAATAAGAGCGGATGAAACTGCAAAGAATATTTACGATGACGTCGCTTTAGCGAGTGACGAGGATTATTTTACCGAATATAATGATTATATAATCGCCGCGAAGGTGGTGGACGGCGTTGATGAAGCAATCGCACATATAAATAAGTACAACACAAAGCATTCAGAAGCTATTGTGACGACAAATTACAACAATGCGCAAAAATTTTTAAACGAGGTTGACGCAGCGGCAGTATACGTAAACGCTTCAACGCGCTTTACGGACGGCTTTGAGTTCGGCTTTGGTGCGGAGATTGGCATAAGTACACAAAAAATGCACGCTCGCGGCCCTATGGGACTTGAAGCGCTCACATCGGTGAAATATATCATTTACGGTGACGGACAGGTAAGAGAATAATTTGGTTTTGGGGGATTTTAAAATGGATAACAACGAAGCGGAAAACATCAGGGAAAATGTTGACGCAGAAGCAAAGGATGAGAGTGTCAATGCGGAAGAAGCAACAGAAATAAATGCCGAAGCTCAAAATAACGGCGAAGACACAGAAACAGAGAGCAGTACTGAAACAGAAAACGAAGCAGAAGCCGAAAACAATGCGGAAGCTGAAAGCGAGGCGGAACCCGAAGAAAGCGCTGAAGGCGCGGACGACAATTCCGAAAATAACGAGAATACAGACGGAGAAAATGCGCCTGCTGAAACCGGCGAGGAAAATACAGGCGAAAACAAAACGCCTGTATTTAAAAAAATCGGCGCGTTTGTTAAAAGCAAAAAGTTTTTAATTCCTTTATGCTCGGTTTTCGGCGCAGCGGCGCTTGTATATCTCGGCGGCGCGTTATTTTACAGCGGTCATTTTTATATAGGAACTCATATAGGCTCGTTTGACGTTTCAAATCTGACTCCGGCCGAGGCCCGTGATAAAATTCAGACAGAGCTTGACAACTTCGGTTTTACCTTCTACGAAAAGAACGATAAGCAGGAAACTATCTCAGGCGGTGAAATCGGTTTTTCAAACTCTCCTATCGGTGAGCTTGACTCCTTAAAGGCACAGCAGAACCCGTTTGTATGGCCTTTTGCAGATAAAAAGGCGAAAAATCTGCCTATTGATATTGAAGTAAGCTACAACGAGGACGCGCTCTACAACAGAATTAGCGAAATGGAATTTATGGCGGCTACACGCGAGGCGGCGAAAGGCAAGGCACAGAATATACAGTATGCGGACGGAGCCTATACGATAACGGACGACAGCGATAAAAATATAGTCAGCCTTAATGATGTATTTTACCGCGTAAAGCCTAAAATATATGACCTTTACAAAGGTATGTCGCTCGAAAAGGAAGGCTGCTACGGCGGTCTTGAAAATGACGACACAATAAAGGGCGTACTGAATTTGCTTAACAAGTACATCGCCTCAAAAATCACGTACGGCGGCAGCACTACCTCACGCGTGCTTGACGGCTCGACCTTTAAGGATTGGATAACAGTCGGTGATGATTATTCAGTTACCATCAGCTCCGACAAGGTGACAGAATACGTTGACGACGTCTCAATGGAATACAATACGGTTGGACGCAACCGCACTTTTAAAACCACCGGCGGCAGCGAAATAACCGTTTCTGGCGGCAATTACGGCTGGGTTGTGAACAAGAAGAAAGAAGCAGCCGAGATTATAAACAACATAACCGGCGGCGAAGCTGTTGAGCGTGAACCGGTTTACAGTCAAAAAGCAGCGGCTCACGGCGCAAGCGATGTGGCAAACACGTATGTGGAGGTTAGCATTGGCGGCCAGCATATGTGGTACTATAAGGACGGAAATTTACTCGTTTCAAGCGATGTTGTAACCGGTAATCCGAACGTTGGCCACGGCACTCCCGGAGGAGTTTATACTGTTGCATATAAAGCACGTAATGTTGTATTAAAGGGGCAGGGCTATGAAAGTCCCGTATCCTACTGGATGCCGTTTAACGGCGGTATCGGCCTGCACGACGCGACCTGGCGGGGCGCGTTCGGCGGCAGCATCTACCGCGGCGGCGGTTCGCACGGCTGCGTAAACCTTCCGCCAAGCGTTGCACAGCAGCTTTACGGCGTCATCTCCGAGGGTGATCCCGTAGTTGTATATTAAAGCAATTAAAAAGGATGTATCGTGATACATCCTTTTTTGTTTAGGCTTAGTTAAATTTTACAGCAGTTCCGTATGCCATAACCTCAGCCGCACCCTGCATAATCTCTGATGATGAATAACGCACGCCTACGATTGCGTCTGCACCCATTGCCTTTGCGTCGGCAACCATACGCTCGGTGGCAAGGTCTCTCGCCTTAGCCATCATTTCGTTGTACTTTTTAAGCTCGCCGCCAACAATGGTCTTAAAGCTCGCGCCAATATCTCTTAGCGCGTTTACTGTCTGAACCGTGCTTCCGTTTACGATACCGAGTGTTTCGCAGTTCTTTCCTGCGATTTCATTTGTTGTTGCAATAATCATTGCAAAAACCTCCTTAAAATTTATTTACACACCCATATACGCCTGAAAACCGCCGTCTACGGGAATTGTTGTGCCTGTTATAAAGCCGGATAACGAGCTGTCCGCCAAAAACAGCATTGTGCCCGTAAGCTCCTCCGGCATACCGAAGCGCTCAACCGGCGTATGCGCGATAACCTTCTTTGCGCGGTCTGTATAAGAACCGTCCTCATTTGTGAGAAGCGTTCTGTTCTGCTCGGTTATAAACCAGCCCGGCGCAATAGCGTTAACGCGCACACCGCTCTTTGCAAAGTGTACCGCAAGCCACTCCGTAAGGTTCATAACCGCAGCCTTTGCCGCGCTGTAAGCGCTTACCTTCGTGATAGCGTGATACGAGCTCATTGACGCCACATTTATTACAGTTGTGCCCTCTCTGCCTACCATATCCGGCAGAAATACCTGCGTCGGAAGAATGGTTCCTATGAGGTTTAAGTCGAATACAAAATTGTAATTCTCCTTGGTTATGTCAAAAAATGAAGCTATATCGGGATTTTCAATATCACCGTCCTCGTAATATTCCTTTGTCGTGTTCGCGCGCGGATTATTGCCGCCTGCGCCGTTTACGAGAATATCAACCTTTCCGAAGGCTTCATTTACCGCCTTTTTTGCGGCAATAATACTCTCCTTATCGGTAACGTCGCATACAACCGCAAGCCCCTTTCCGCCAAGCTCTGTTATCTTTGCCGCAACAGGCTCCAGCTTTGCCATTGTTCTTCCCAGAACAGCAACATTCATTCCCTGCTCCGCGTACGCGTACGCAAACGCACTGCACAAAACTCCGCTGCCGCCCGTAATTACAATCGTCTTGCCCTTCAGATTATCAAATTTCTGCATTAGTAGTTTCCCCTTTCTTATTCAGCGTTTGCAAGCTTTGCGGCCTGGTCGGCCGTAACAAGCGCGTCTATTATCTCGTCCAACGAACCGTTCAAAACCTGCTCCAGCTTATACAGCGTCAGATTTATTCTGTGGTCAGTTACGCGGCTTTGCGGATAGTTGTACGTCCTTATTCTCTCGCTTCTGTCACCGCTGCCTACCTGCGACTTACGCTCGTCAGCAATTTCCTTATTGCGCTCCTCCTCCATCTTCTCAAAAATTCTTGAACGGAGAATTTTCATAGCCTTGTCCTTGTTCTTATGCTGAGATTTCTCATCCTGACACGATACAACTATACCTGTCGGTATATGCGTGATACGTACCGCCGAATCCGTTGTGTTAACGCACTGGTCGCCCGGGCCGCCCGCTCGGAACACGTCTATGCGGAGATCGTTCTGGTTAATATCAACCTCTACCTCCTCAACCTCCGGCAGCACCGCAACCGTTACCGCGCTCGTGTGAATTCTTCCGCCCGACTCGGTTTCGGGTACGCGCTGAACACGGTGAACACCGCTTTCAAACTTTAACCGGCTGTACGCGCCCTGTCCTTCAATAGAAAAGCTGATTTCCTTGTAACCGCCTATATCGGTGGCGTTGGAATTTAAAATATCAATCTTCCATCCCTGCGTTTCGGCATACATTGTGTACATTCGCATAAGGTCAGCCGCGAAAAGCGCAGCCTCCTCGCCGCCCGTACCGCCTCGGATTTCCATAATAACGTTCTTGTCATCATTGGGGTCTTTGGGAAGAAGCAATATTTTAAGCTCCTCCACTGCCCTTTCCACCGTTTCCTCCGCCTCGGACATTTCAAGGCGTATCATTTCCTCGAACTCCTTGTCCTGCGGACTTTCAAGCATTTCCTTGTCATCCTCAATCGTCTGCTTCGCTGTCTTTAACTCTCTGTACTTCTCTATAATCGGCGTCAGGTCACTGTGCTCCTTGCAGTATTTTCTCCAGCTTTCCTGATCCGCAATAACGTCGGGATCGCTGATTTTTCCTGCAATCAGCTCAAATCGTTCCTCCAATGCCGCTAATTTGTCAAGCATATTTATTCTCCTTCAAATATTCATTATATTTATTTTATATTATTTTTCCGTTACTGTCAATATTATTTATGCACTCCAAAATGCCGTAATTGACTTTTTTCATTAAATATGATAAGATTATAAATTATAATAGTGGTGCAGTATCCTAGTCAGTACGGCTTTTCGGAAAGCGGGCCTAAAAATCCGCCAAATGGCACATCGATGAAGTTTCTGGTGTTTTGCTTTGAACGCCCAGTTCGGGGCTGATGCTGGGAGTTAAGGTTTAGGGGCGGTTACTAACGGCATAGTAGCGCTACCCCCTTTTCCGTGGAGGCCTGTGACTGTGGCAGCCCATTCCCCCTAAGGGAGTAAGCTGTTACGGCTCAGGGGAAAACCTGCTTTGCGGTTAGTACGGCGTATCCCTCACAAGGGGAACGCCCGAATGCTGTGGGCAGCGTAGCCAGCCTTGAGTGGACGTGGCGGATGCGCGAAACAGACCCTTTCACCTATTTTGGCCAATCAGGTACAAGGGAAATCGCGCGCTGAAACCACGCTCTGCAAAAGAGGATACGGAAAGCTCAGGCTGTATGGGAAAACCTCTAGGCTGTCTTTATGGGTGATTGGAGGATTGCAGTGCGGACTCAGTGGCGATTCGGCGCTCCGCCGTTAAAAGCGGAGGTCGGTCTTTAATGGGAAACCGCTCCTTTGGCGACGAGGGAGCAGACTGTCGGGAAAACCTGCCGGACCTAAGCCGCAAACTTTACTCTGATCACTGCCCTATTATTTTACTTAGTAGCCAAAGGAGAAAAACAAATTGGACAAATCCGATATACCGAAACGAAAAAAATTCACCGTACCGCGTCCGAAAATCAACGTTTCAATCTCGCATAAATGGACGGTCACGGTTCTCATATTGTCGTTTGTGCTTTCAGTGTTTTTCAGCTTTATAACCTCAATGCTGATGGAGTCACTGACGCTTCTCTTTGCGTTTTTACTGCTCCTTATCATCATTGCGGTTAATATATTTTTCGATATGATAGGCACCGCCGTGCAAAGCGCGGAGGAGCGTCCTTTTCACTCGCTTGCCGCGAGAAAGGTAAAGGGCGCGAGGGAAAGTATTTCCGTTATCCGCCACGCGCCGCAGCTTGCCAATATGTGCTGCGACGTTATAGGCGACATAGCCGGAATTATCTCCGGCGCGACAACGGCGCTTATCGTTACCGAGCTTGTAGCTGTGTTTCATTTAAAGGGCATACTGCCCAGCCTGATTTTAACAGGTCTTGTCGGCGCGCTTACGATTGGCGGCAAGGCTATGAGCAAGGGTATATCGATGCAAAACGGCAATGCGATTGTGTTCGCCGTCGGTAAAATAATGTACTTTTTAAAACATTTACGAAGAAGATAGATTATGGACAAGCTATTAGACAAAATCAACTCACCCGACAATTTAAAACAGCTTACCATTTCCGAGCTTAATACGCTCTCAGCGGAAATTCGCGAGTTTTTAATTGACAGTGTTTCAAAAACAGGCGGTCATATCGCGTCAAATCTTGGCGTTGTGGAGCTGACCGTTGCGCTGGACACTGTTTTTGACGTGCCAAAAGACAAAATAGTTTTCGATGTCGGCCACCAGTCCTATGTTCACAAAATCCTCACCGGCCGCCGTGATAAAATGGCTACGCTCCGTCAGTTCGGCGGCATATCCGGCTTCCCAAAGCGTTCGGAGAGTAAGTATGACATATTTAATACGGGTCACAGTTCAACTTCTATTTCGGCAGCTTTAGGCATCGCCCGCGCGCGTGACCTTGACGGTGATAATTACAACGTCATAGCCGTGTTCGGCGATGGCGCATTAACAGGCGGAATGATGTATGAGGCTATGAACGACGCAGGGCACTCGCACACGCCGCTTATACTCGTTTTAAACGACAACGCAATGTCTATCGCAAAAAATGTCGGTGCAATGTCGGCTCATTTACGAAAGCTCAGAATGGCGCCGGCATATTTCCGAAGTAAGGTTGTTGTTGAAAAAATCCTTAATAAAATACCGCTTATCGGTAAGGGTATAGCGTCGGTGATACGCAGAATAAAGCGTTTCTTCCGCCGCCTTGTAATTCCCACGACTATGTTTGACGATTTGGGCTTTACGTATATGGGGCCTGTTGACGGTCACGATATTGAAGCGTTAATTCAGTACTTTGAATATGCAAAAGCCGAGCAAAAGCCTGTATTTGTACACGTTCAGACCAAAAAGGGCAAGGGCTATGCTCCCGCAGAAAACAATCCGCAGAAATTCCACGGCATTTCTCCGTTTGACAAAGAAACCGGCGAAACACAAAAACGCGGCGAAACGTACAGTAACCGTTTCGGTACAGCAATTACAAAAATAGCAGAGAAAAACACAAGAGTTGTCGCGATTACAGGCGCGATGCCGAACGGTACAGGGCTTGAAGAATTTACAAAGGAGTTCAAAAACCGTTTCTTTGACGTCGGCATAGCAGAGCAGCACGGCGTCACGCTTGCGGCAGGTCTCGCAAGTGCGGGCTACATACCGGTTATACCGCTCTACTCGTCATTTTTGCAGCGCGCCTATGACCAGACGCTGCACGATGTCTGTCTGCAGAATTTGCACGTCGTATTCCCCATCGACCGTGCCGGCATTGTCGGTGCGGACGGCGAGACGCATCAGGGCGTTTACGATATATCGTATCTTTCACATATGCCGAATATGACAATTCTATCACCGGCAACACTTGACCAACTTGAAGAAATGATTGACTTTGCGGTAAACAGATTTGACGCGCCTATTGCTATACGCTATCCGCGCGGCGGATGTGAGGCGAAAAACATACCGTCCGGATTTGAGCTTGGCAAAGCGCAGCACATACTTGACGGAAACAACGTTACGATTATCGCGACAGGCAGAATGGTAAAGCGCGCCGAGGAGGTTGCCGCTCTTGCAGGCAGAAGCGTAGAGATAATCGCGCTGCCCACTATAAAGCCGCTTGACACTAAGGCAATAACGGCTTCGGCTAAAAAGACAGGCAGTGTTATAACGATTGAGGACAACGTTAAAACAGGCGGCCTGGGAAGTATGATAGCCACTGTTTTAGAGGAAGAAGGCGTCAGGTGTAAATTTAAAATCTTCGCCTTCCCCGATAAGCCGATTACCCACGGCACGATAGATGAGCTTGATAAACTTTATGGCTTAGATACAATGTCAATTTTGGAATATATGAATAAATCAGAGGAATAACAAATGGCAAAAATACGATTAGACGCGCTTTTGGTACAAAAGGGACTTATGCAGAGCCGCGAACGCGCAAAGGCGGTCATTATGGCAGGACAGGTTTATATAGACAACCAGAAATGCGACAAGGCAGGTCAGATGGTTGACGAGGACATAACGCCCGAGGTGCGCGGCGAAACGCTCAGATACGTGAGCCGCGGCGGTTTGAAGCTTGAAAAGGCAATGGCGGAGTTTCCGATTACGCTCGAGGGCAAAACCACAATGGACATCGGCGCGTCGACAGGCGGCTTCACGGATTGTATGCTGCAAAACGGCGCGAAAAAGGTGTTCGCCGTTGACGTTGGCTACGGACAGTTTGCGTGGAAATTAAGAAACGACGAACGCGTTGTCAATATGGAGCGCACGAACATCCGCTACGTAACGCCCGAGGATATAGGCGAGGAAATAGACTTTGCCTCAATAGACGTTTCGTTCATCTCGCTAAGGCTTGTGCTGCCGGTTGCAAAAAATCTGCTTTCGGCGGACGGTGAAATCGTCGCGCTTATAAAACCGCAGTTTGAGGCAGGCCGTGAGCAGGTCGGCAAAAAAGGCGTGGTGAAGGATATAAAGGTTCATTACGAGGTTATCAAAACAGTACTTGATTTTGCAAGGAGTATTGATTTCTATGTTGCCGGACTTTCATTTTCACCGATAAAGGGACCGGAAGGAAATATAGAATATCTTGCATATTTAAAAAAGAGTGAATGCGAGGATAATATAACAGACGAGATTATAAAAACGGTAGTGGATAAATCGCATAACGTACTTTAAAAAGGGGGAAAGGTCAATGATTAAACAAAACACAATCATCACGGGAAAACGCGCTATCACACGCTCCTTTGCAAAAATCAATCTGACGCTTGACGTTTTGGGAAGGCGCGAAAACGGCTATCACGACATAAAAATGATTATGCAGACGCTTTCGCTTTTCGACCTTTTAATCATTGACAAGACGGACGGTAAAATCTCGGTTTCCACAAAT
>JAFQYK010000477.1 GCA_017406485.1 Clostridia bacterium | reverse complement strand
GCGGCTAAAATAAAGGTAAACGATGAAGCGGAAATCAGCGTAACGGAAAAGGGCTATTACACGCTTGACAGAGAGTGGAGCGAGGGAGACACGGTAGTTGTAACTCTGCCGATGGCGCTTAACGTCTACACCGCGCGCGATGATAAGCACAAGGTTGCCTATACCTACGGCCCCGTAGTGCTTGCCGGCGAGCTTGGCACAGACACTTTCCCTACGGCTGACAGGGTTGACGACCACACCTCGCTTGACAGCTTCACAGCGATAAACGTACCCGACATAATAGTGGAGAACAAAAACCCCGAAACCTTCATAGAGCTTACAAATCCCGAAAAACTTGAATTCACCCTGACCAATTATGACGGCAGCACAATAAAGCTGAAGCCATACTCAGACCTTCACCACGAGCGTTATTCACTCTACTGGATGATGTACCTGAAGGGCGAGGAAATAGAAAAGGACGCGTTCACCGAGGCTTTGGACGCGGCAACCATAGATGTTGTCCGTCCGAACGAGCAGCAGCCGGAGGTTGACCATAATATGCAGACAAACAATTCCTATTCCGGCTATTTCAGCACCGTTTCGCGCGGCTGGCGTGACGCAAGGGGAGAGGGCGGTTACTTCAGCTACGATTTAAAGGTTGACGCTGCCGCGGAAAAGAACTACGCTATGGCGCTGTACTGGGGCAGCGACGCCCCGTTTAGCGTGGACGGCGTGAGCTATACGCGTGAATTTGAAATACTCGCGGACGGCACAGTTATAGGCAGTGAAACGCTCAACAACAATTCAAAAAATAATCTGATATATAAATTCTATGAAATCCCGTCCTTCGTTGCCGAGGGCAAGGAAAAGGTGACGATAACCTTCCGCGCAAAGGGCGCAAATAAGGCCGCCGGCGGTGTGTTCGAGGTTCGAACCACCACGGCGACCGTAACAAAATAAAAATCGAATAAATTTATATTTAAGCTGACGTTACTCCGCGTCAATAGTGGAAATACCCATTGTGATTTCCTCCAGTACGTCTAAAAGCACCTTAACCGTATCGAGCGAGGTGAGCATAGTCACATTGTTCTCGTTCGCTGTACGTCTTATCTTGACGCCGTCCTCATAATGTATACCGGAGAGAATGGCGCGTGTGTTCATAACGTAGCTTACATAACCGGCGCGAATAGCTTCAAGAATCTCCGTACTGCCCTCGGACAGCTTACGGAGAATTCTTGTTTTTATGCCGTGTTCTATAAGATGATTAGCCGTACCTATAGTAGCTTCAATGTTAAAGCCCATCTCGTAAAATCTTCTTACAAGCGGCAGAGCCTCGTCCTTATCCTCATCCGCAAGCGTAACAACAACCGTGCCGTAATTCTGCATCTTTATACCCGATGCGGTAAGCGCCTTGTACATAGCTCTCGGCAGCGTTTCATCATAACCGATTGCCTCGCCGGTTGACTTCATTTCCGGCGACAGATACGAGTCCATACCGTTGAGCTTAGAGAACGAGAACGCCGGCGCCTTAACGTAATGACGCTTCTTTTCGGGCGGGTAAATACCTGTAATGCCCTGCTCTTCAAGGCTCTTGCCGAGCATAACGAGCGTGGCAATATCCGCCAAAGAATAGCCTGTTGACTTAGACAAAAACGGTACCGTTCTTGACGAACGCGGATTTACCTCGATTATATAAACATTATCGTCATCATCAACTATAAACTGAATATTGAAAAGTCCTGTAATACCGATACCCAGGCCGAGCTTTTCGGTATATTCAAGAATAGTCTTTTTAACCTTCTCCGACACGCTGTAGGTGGGGTACACGCTTATCGAGTCACCGCTGTGCACGCCGGTTCTTTCAACAAGCTCCATAATACCCGGCACAAACACAGCCTTACCGTCACAAATCGCGTCAACCTCCAGCTCCTTACCGCGTATGTACTTGTCAACAAGCACAGGCTTATCCTCGTCAATTTCAACCGCGGTTTTAAGGTAATGTCTTAACGCTTCCTCCTTAGCCACAATCTGCATTGCGCGTCCGCCAAGCACGAAGCTGGGGCGCACAAGAACAGGGTAGCCTATTTCGCTTGCCGCTCTTATACCGGCTTCAATATTCGTAACCGCCTGACCCTTAGGCTGCGGAATTTCAAGCTCTTCAAGGAGTTTCTCAAAAGAGTCACGGTTTTCGGCCTTGTCAATAGCTTCAAAATCCGTACCGATTATCTTAACGCCTCTCTTGTAAAGCGGCTCGGCAAGGTTTACAGCCGTCTGACCGCCAAGGGTAACGATAACACCGTCGGCGTTTTCCATTTCAATTATGTTCATAACGTCCTCTGGCGTAAGCGGCTCAAAATAGAGCTTATCACTTGTGGTATAGTCGGTTGAAACGGTTTCGGGGTTGTTGTTTATTATAATAGCCTCGTAGCCCGCGCTCTTTATTGTCTTAACGGCGTGAACGGTTGAATAGTCAAACTCAACGCCCTGACCTATTCGTATAGGACCTGAGCCAAGCACGATAACCTTTGGCTTATTCTCAATCTTAGACTCATTCTCGCCGTCATACGTTGAGTAAAAATAGGGGATATAGCTGTCAAACTCGGACGCGCAGGTGTCAATCATCTTGTACACCGGCATAATGGAGTTTTCCTTGCGCTGCTTGTAAATGTCAAGCTCCTCCATATTCCACAAACGCGCGATTTCCAAGTCGGAGAAGCCCATTCTTTTTGCCTTTTTAAGCTCGTCCGTATCACCTATATTGTTTTTAAGCTCAACTTCCTCGTCAATAATATTTTTCAGTTTTCTTATAAAGAAGCGGTCAATTTTTGTGACGTCGCATATGTCGCGTATCTCCGCACCGCGGCGCAGAAGCTCGGCAATAGCATAAATTCTGTCGTCCGTACCCTCCGCGATATACGAAAGCAGTCTGTCTGTTTCAATATCGTCAAACTTCTTATTGTACAAATGCCATACGCCTATTTCAAGCGAACGGATAGCTTTAAGCAAACTTTCCTCAAAGCAGCGGCCTATTGACATAACCTCGCCGGTAGCCTTCATCTGCGTGCCGAGGTGATTGTTCGCGTCCGTGAACTTATCAAACGGGAAACGCGGCATTTTTGTTACCACATAGTCAAGCGTCGGCTCAAACGATGCGGGCGTGTTTGCAATCTGAATTTCGTCAAGCGTCATACCTATACCTATCTTGGCTGAAACTCTCGCGATAGGATAGCCGCTTGCCTTTGAAGCGAGTGCGGAAGAACGCGACACTCTCGGGTTTACCTCGATAAGATAATACTGGAAGGATTTGGGGTCAAGCGCAAACTGAACGTTGCAGCCGCCCTCAATTTTAAGCGCGCGTATGATTTTCAGCGCGCTGTCGCGCAGCATATGGTATTCCTTGTTAGTAAGCGTCTGTGAAGGACACACAACAATACTATCGCCGGTGTGAATACCGACAGGGTCAAGGTTTTCCATATTACATATCGTAATAGCCGTGTCGTTCGAGTCACGAATTACCTCGTACTCAATCTCCTTATATCCCTTTATGCTCTTTTCAATAAGAACCTGATGAACAGGGGAAAGTGAAAGAGCGTTTTTCATTATCTGCACAAATTCCGTTTCATCATCGGCAAAGCCGCCGCCTGTGCCGCCAAGCGTAAACGCCGGACGAAGCACAACCGGATAGCCGATTTCCTCCGCAACCTTTAAGCCCTCCTCAATTGAATTTGCAATATCCGAGGGAAGAACAGGCTCGCCAAGCCCCTCGCAAAGCTCCTTGAAAAGCTCACGGTCCTCCGCGCGTTCAATACTCTCGCTCTTGGTACCCAAAAGCTCCGTATGACACTCGCGCAGAACACCTTTCTTTTCAAGCTGCATCGCAAGATTAAGACCTGTCTGACCGCCTATGCTCGGCAAAATCGCGTCAGGTCTTTCGTGTCTTATTATTTTCGCTATGTATTCAAGATTTAAAGGCTCCATATAAACCTTATCCGCAACTGCCGTATCAGTCATAATCGTAGCCGGATTGGAGTTGCAGAGAATGACCTCGTAGCCCTCCTCGCGAAGCGCAAGACAAGCCTGCGTGCCGGCATAGTCAAACTCAGCCGCCTGACCTATGACGATAGGACCCGAGCCGATAACGAGTACCTTTTTTATATCCTGTCTTTTAGGCATTTTCCATTTCCTCCTTCATCAGTCCGGTAAATTTATCAAACAGATACGCGCTGTCCTGCGGACCGGGCGCGCTTTCAGGGTGGTACTGTACAGAGAATACCTTGTCCTTTTTACATTCGCAGCCCTCAACCGTATCATCGAGTAAGTTCATATGTGTAATTTCCAAATCTGTACCCCTGACGCTTTCGGTGTCTACGGCATAAGAATGGTTTTGTGAGGTTATTTCAATCTTGCCGTTGGCGAGATTTTTAACAGGGTGGTTACCGCCGCGGTGACCGAATTTGAGCTTGTACGTTTTTGCGCCGTAGCT
>JAFQYK010000055.1 GCA_017406485.1 Clostridia bacterium | reverse complement strand
TATTCTCGTTATCCAAAGACGACGGAAATCTCTCTTTCTGCGCTTTCTGCCTATATAAGCGTTCTGCATTGAACGCATAACAGCCTGATTTGCTGTTCTGAACTGCTTGCTCTGCGCGCCGTAGAAGCCCTTAGCAAGCTTTAATATCTTCTTATGTCTTTTTCTTGTACTTAATGCACCTTTTACTCTTGCCATTAGTGTTTACCTCTCTTTCGGATTACTTATAAGGAATAAGCTTCTTGATTACTGCAGCGTTTGCCTTAGAGCAGTAAGCCTGCTTTCTTAAATGTCTTTTTCTCTTTGTGGTCTTCTTGTTCAGAATGTGACGTCTGAACGCCTTGTTCATCTTAACCTTGCCGTTCTTTGTAAGGTTAAATCTCTTGGCTGCGCCTCTGTGGGTCTTTATCTTTGTCTTAGCCATGACTTTTTCTCCTCTCAGTAATAAATTAGTCTTTTATCGGGGCGAGGAACATTGTCATATTCCTGCCTTCCAGTTTAGCGGGCTTCTCAACGGTGCCCGCCTCCTTTGCCTGCTCGGCAAATTTTTCAAGCAGCGTGAAACCAATCTGTGAATGACTCAGCTCGCGTCCGCGGAAACGTACCATTACCTTGACCTTATCGCCTTTTTTAAGGAACTTTATAGCGTGATTGCACTTTGTGTTAAAATCATTCGTGTCAATCGAGGGTGAAAGCTGAACCTCTTTAATATTAACAACCTTCTGGTTCTTACGGTTTTCCTTCTCCTTCTTGCTAAGCTCAAACTTGTACTTTCCGTAGTCCATAATTTTGCATACAGGCGGTTTTGCCTGCGGCGCAATTTTGACCAAATCCATATTTTTTGCATAAGCCATTTCCTGAGCGTCCTTTGCGCTCATAAGGCCTAATTGCTCGCCGTCAGACGATACAACGCGTACCTCGGCATCGCGGATTTGCTCATTGATTTGCAGATCATTCTTAGCTATGGTTAATCACTCCTTTCCCATTTTACAAAAGAAAAACGGCCGCATTACGCGCCCGTGTACAAAAATACCATTTTGGTAATTTCGTATTTGCCGCAACGCTAAAGCGTACGGCGAGAACGGAGCGTTCTGCTTGTTTTCACAATTCTTGGGTATTATATCACTCACTTACGGCATTGTCAAGTGTTTTCTTTAAATTTTTCGCAAGCTCCTTATCCGCCGCCGTTATACGGAGCGAGTCGCGGATTTTTTGGATTGCCATATTTTGCGTTTTGGCATTTAAATCGTTATCGGAAAGAAACTCAAACGTCTTATCTCTCTGTTTCGCCGCTGCCGTTGCTAAAAGCCACGCCTGCATCATTTGTACGTAATAGAAATCGGAATTTACAGAGTTTACATATTTCAAAACGCCGTCAATGTACTCGTCCGTTAAATAAAAGTCCATCAGCATTTTAAATCCGTAACGCACTACCCACGGATTTTCATTGTATATGAAATAATCCATTTCCGCCCACATTTCGGGCAGGTACTTTTTTAACCCCTTAAAAGAAACAATGTCATTTGTTTCCCAGCTTACTATCATATCGGCATATTCTTTTATATAGGTGAGAATTTGTGGGAAATCACACTTGACAAGAGCCATAACAAGGCCTTTGAGCATTATTTCCTCGCGGCATGCGCCGATTTTGCAGCTTATAAATTCCGCGTAATTTCCCTTTGCAATATCCTTTGAAATCTGCCTTAAAACGGGTATACGTATACCAAAAGAAAATTCAGTGCCGGGCGATAACCCGTCACTGAATTTCTTGTATTTTTCATCTGCAAGAGTTTTTAAGTATTCCACAAATTCGCTGTATTCCGATTGTGACCAGCTTTCTCTTGTCAACTTCATATTATTAAACCTCTGCTGTTTTTACGCTCTCGAACTCCTCAACGATTTCCTTTGACGGAGCCTCGGTTGCGAGTGAAACAATAAATATGCACGCGAGTGAAACAATAAAGCCCGGTACAATCTCATAAAGACCGAAGATTGCCGGCATATTTGCGCCCCAGATAGCAGCCGGAACATATGCCCAAAGGAGAGCTACCGCACCGCCCGAGATAACGCCGGCAAGCGCGCCCTTACCGTTGCAGCGTTTCCAGAACAGACTGCAGAGAATGATAGGACCGAACGCCGCGCCGAAGCCTGCCCAGGCGTGAGCAACTATCTCAAACACCTTTGAATTCGGGTCAAGCGCAAGCAGGCACGCTATAAGCGCAACTACCACAATCGCAAGACGGCTTACCCAAAGTATCTTCTTCTCGGAAGCATTCTTATCGATAAGCGTATTGTATATATCCGACGAGAACGACGAGGACGCAACGAGAAGCTGCGAATCAGCCGTTGACATTATAGCCGCCAGAACAGCCGCCAAAAGCACGCCTGCGATTATTGTCGGGAACATATGCTGTACAAGTACCATAAATATCTTCTCACGGTCAATAAGCAGTCCGCCGTCAAAGAGCGATGCCGGAAGCTGGCCGTTTGCCGCGAGCTTTGCAACGAACGGATTGCCGATTATACCGATTATAACCGCAATTGCAAGGCTGATAATAACCCAAACCATAGCAATTCTTCTCGCGGGCTTAATATCCTTTGAGGATCTGATACCCATAAATCTTACAAGGATATGCGGCTGACCGAAGTAGCCCAGGCCCCACGCAATCGCGCCTATTATTCCCATAACCGTAAAGTCCTGATTGGGCGCAAGTGATATGCCGCTGAACGCCGCGGTTATACTGCCCGTACCCGACAAGTCCTTCCACATAAAGAATACAACGAACACAAGCGCGAAGAACATTAAAAGTCCCTGGAACAAGTCCGTCCACGAAACAGCCTTGAAGCCGCCGAGGAACGTGTACGCCGTTACGACAACAACGCTCAGTATAAGCGCCGGTGTGTAGTCGAGGCCAAAGATGTAGTTAAACAGCTTTGCGCCTGCGGCGAACATTGATGATGTGTAAACCGTGAAGAATATCAGTATAAAAAGCGCCGCGAATACCTTGAGTACCGGTGATTTCATACGGAAACGGTTGTGCAGGAAGTCGGGGATTGTGATTGAGTCACCCGCAATCTGCGTATATTTACGAAGCGGTTTTGCAACGATAAGCCAGTTCAGATATGTACCTATCGCAAGACCGATTGCCGTCCAGGCCGCCTCTGTCGCACCGGAGCCTAACAAATATGCAAGACCGGGAAGTCCCATCAAAAGCCAGCCGCTCATATCAGACGCCTGCGCGCTCATCGACGTTACCCAGACGTTCATCTGTCTGCCGCCTAATATGTAGTCGGCACTGGTGGTATTCTTCTTATAAAATACAAAGCCGACCATAATCATTGCCACAAGGTACAGTAGAAGCACTACACCCTGTATAATACTTTCTGTTGACATTTTTACCTATCTCCTTTGTTTTCAGATACGGAAATCATTTTACCACAACGCGGCGGCAGTTGTCAACACTTTAGCAGGGTGAATTGAAAGAACCTCCGCTGTCGCGAAGGCTCCGTGTGCTGTTATCTTATAAAATTGGTAGAGGTCTTTTTCTCCTGCGGCGGGATTTCGACGCCGTTTTTCTTGCCAAGCTCTATGCACTTTATAAGCCACGCCATATTTTTACCGAGTGTACGCATTGTCTGCAGACCTTCCAGGTCCTGTCTAACCTCGTCGGGCGTGTTACCGTGTACCTGATTCCAGTACTGCGAGGAAACGACGGGCATTGAGTTTATTGTGAAATACTTGTTCAACTCGTCAAACGCCGCGCTTGCACCG
>JAFQYK010000476.1 GCA_017406485.1 Clostridia bacterium | reverse complement strand
GCGGAAGCGTGTCCTTCTTATAGAGATAGAACGGCGGAACACCCAGGTCTGACTTCGGATTTTCCGGCTTTTCCTCAAAGCTTATAACCTTACCGTCACTGTCAAGCTCCACAACACCCATTGAGTGCAAATCCTCTTTGTTCTCAATCGTATGCGCGCAAATCATATCCGCGTTTGTTTTCTTGTAACGCTCGGTAAAGTCTGTAAGCGGAAAACCGAAGATGTTATCGCTCGCCATAACGAGGATTTCATCATCAATCTTTTCCATATCAATGACATATTTAAGGTCGCCTATCGCACCTAAGCGGTTTTCGTTTGTGGTGGTGTGGTCGTTTAATACCTTCACCTTCTTAGCGCCCTTATAGGTGTTTTTCGCCCAGTCCTCAAACTGCTTATAGAACTTTTCGTTTGTAACTATATATATTGTTTCAACCTCGGGGACCTCGTCAATCTTATCGGTCACCATTTCGAGGATAGTCTTATCGCCCAGCTTCAGAAGCGCCTTGGGCATATTATCAGTAAGCGGACGCAGTCTTGTAGCATAGCCCGCCGCCAAAAGTATACACTGCATATTTATTTCTCCTGCAAATCAAGGCCTGTATTACTTATTGCTTATCTTCTCAACAAGCGCGTTAATCTTGTTAACCGGATCGAGAAGTCTTGAAATCGTTTCATCGTGGTTAAGAGTATCAATAAGAAGCGACATATACTTAGACATATCGACCTCGCAATACCAATCACGCGAGGCGAGATCGGGGTTTCTGTAAATAAGGTTTGTTGTGAACACCTTATCAATGACGCCCTCTTTATATGCTTCATCAAACACCTCAAGTCCGTTTACAAACAGACCGAATGAAGCGAAAACAAAAATTCTCTTTGCGCCCTGGCTCTTTAAGTTTCTGCCTACATCAATAACGCTCTCGCCGGAGGAAATCATATCGTCAACAATGATAACATCCTTACCGTTTACGTCACGGCCGAGGTATTCATGAGCCTCAATCGGGTTTTTGCCGTTTACAATACGGGAATAATCGCGGCGCTTATAGAACATACCGAGGTCAAGCTTCAGGACAGATGAATAGTACATACATCTCGCCATACCGCCCTCATCGGGTGAAATAACTATTGTATCGAACTTGTTAAGCGAAATATCGGGAACGTTTCTTGTTAAAGCCTTTATCATCTGATACGTAGCCTGAACATCATCAAAGCCGGCAAGCGGAATTGAGTTTGATATTCTCGGGTCGTGCGCGTCAAAGGTGATGATATTGCTGACGCCCATATGAACAAGCTCCTGCAGCATCATAGCGGCGTCGAGTGACTCTCTGCCCTTTCTTCTGTGCTGTCTGCCCTCATAGAGCATCGTCATAATAACCGTCACGCGTCTTGCCTTACCGCCCATAGCGGCTATGATACGCTTTAAATCCTGATAATGGTCGTCAGGGCTCATATGATTTTCCATACCGTACATATTATATGTCACGCCGTAATTAAATACGTCGCAAATAATATATACATCATGACCTCTTACCGTTTCGTCAAGCATACACTTTGCTTCACCGGTTCCGAAACGCGGACACGTAACGTGCGTTACGTACGTTTCCTCGTTCTCCTCAGAACGGAAAGCCTTTAAGTAATAGTCGATTTTGGCTGTAATATCCTCGCAGCCTTTCATTCCTATGATGCTCAGCTTACCTACTACGGGAGCCGCCCCGTCGCTTATGAAATTGTTTGTCATTGAAATTTCTCCTTCTGTCACTTGTAGCTTTGAAAGGAACAGGGGTATTATATACCGCTTATTTCAAAGCTATGGCATTTGGCTCTTCTTAAATATACCATAGCTTGTATAATTTTTCAAGTGACAGGGCGAAATTATTTTAACGGAATTTCGACAAATTTTTACCACGCTTTTATAACTTTTTGTATAAATTTGTGCGTTTAAGCAAAAGATGAACTGCGAAAATCACGATTACGTGGACCGGAAACGCCACAAGATTTTTAATTATTCTTGCCGAAGCGAAGATTGTATACGCTTTCGCGTACATAACGGAGAGCCAGCAGGTGTTTAAAATGATGTTCACAAAAAGCGTTATAATAAACACCGCAACAATTATTCTCACAATCGTCCATTTGCCGTGAGCCTTATAAAGACAAAGCCCGTAAATAAGACCGCCGAGCATACCGGAGATTGTAAACCCGAAAAAGTACGCTCCGCCGCCGGGGTTTAAAACGTAGCCCAAAATATCGCCGAGACCGCCCACGAGCATAGCCGGAACCGGTCCTAACACCATTCCGGCCGCCGCTGTTGCGGCAAAGGTGAAGGTTATGCGGTTGTCTGGCGTAAAGAGCGGTATCTTCACAAGTCCCAAAACTGCGTAAAGCGCGAGAAGCATACCCGCGAGCGCAAGACGGCGCGTGTTTTTTAGCCCCTTCGCCGACTCTGCAAAATCAGTACCCATCGTTTTAAAAAATTTACCCATAATAAAAACATCTCCTTAAAAATATTGGCAGCCAAACATTGCCAAAAAAAGAGATGCCTATAAATTGTGCAGAAAATTTTCCTTTTCCAGCGGGATGCGGCATACGCACCGCAAGCAGCTTCTGAGCTGCTTTTCGTCAGAGTGACAACTCCCCGTTCACTCCGCACTTCACGCGCTTACGCCTACTCTGTGTTCGGTTGTGAGGACATTATACATCATATTTTTCCGTTTTGCAATAGAAATATGTAAATTGTTGTTTTTTTTACTTTACAAATCATACTTCACGTTGTATAATGTTGATACCTATAACCTTTCTGGAGGGAAAACGAATGAAAGAGATATTAAAGGACATCGCCTCGGCGCACAGGATTGTCGTTAAGGTCGGTACGTCCACGCTCACATACGAACAGGGCGCGATGAATTTAAAACTTATAGACCGTCTTGCAATGGTGCTTTCCGACTTAAAGAACCGCGGCAAGGAGATTATTCTTGTTTCGTCGGGCGCGCAGGGAATTGCAATGGGCAAGCTGCACCTTGCTGAAAAGCCAAAGGACACGAAGGGCAAGCAGGCTATCGCCGCTGTCGGTCAGTGCGAGCTGATGTTTTTGTACGATAAGATGTTCGGCGACTACAATAACACCGTCGCGCAGGTGCTTGTGACACGTGACGATATAGCGATACCGAAACGCAAGAGAAATATTCAGAATACAATCACCACCCTCCTCGAAATGGGAATTATTCCGATTATAAACGAAAACGACACGGTAAGCTATGATGAAATCGAAATTGGCGATAACGATACACTTAGCGCAGTCGTAGCCGACCTTGTGGACGCGGATTTACTCGTCCTGTTCTCGGACATAGACGGTCTTTATGACGGCGACCCGCGCACAAACAAGGATGCAAAGCTGTTGCCGGTTGTTTTTGATATTGACTCAGTACGCGCTATGGCAGGCGGCGCGGGTACAAAACGCGGTACCGGCGGTATGGTAACCAAACTTGAAGCTGCCGAGCGCGCAACAAACGCGGGTATACATATGATAATCGCAAACGGCAATAACATCGACGGCATTTATGATATATTAGAAGGAAAGCTGATGGGAACACTGTTTGTTTCCAAAAATTTTAAAAAGGAAGATTGATGTAATGAATGAGCTTATAGAAAAGGGTACTCTTGCCCGTGACGCATCATACAAGCTGGTGAGCGTTTCCACCGTAACAAAGGGCAACGCTCTTGAAGCTATCGCAAAGGCTCTTTGCGATAAGGCGGATGAAATAATAGAAGCAAACAAAATTGATATAGAAAACGCGAGAAATAACGGAACGCGCGAGGCTATGATTGACCGCTTAACGCTCACAAAGGAACGGATTGAAGGTATAGCCGAGGGTGTAAGACAGGTCAAAGCTCTTGCCGATCCTATCGGCGAGGTAACAAAAATGTGGAAGCGTCCGAACGGTCTTGAAATC
>JAFQYK010000475.1 GCA_017406485.1 Clostridia bacterium | reverse complement strand
TGTTTCACTGTCGAGCATTTTTATAAGCTCCGAGTTGTTTTCGAGATAGTCAAAGAACGACGCGTCACGGATAATTCCGTGCTTTATAACCTCGCCCATACCCGAAACAAACTGCTCCGGCGGAAGCGTCTTCAGAACACCCACATTTATATACACAAGCCGCGGCTGATGAAACGCGCCTAAGATATTTTTGCTGTCCATAAAGTCAATTCCCGTCTTGCCGCCTACCGAGCTGTCCGACTGTGAAAGGAGCGTTGTCGGTATCTGGATAAAGTCAATTCCGCGCATATAAATCGCCGCGGCAAAGCCTGCCATATCGCCGACCACACCGCCGCCCAATGCAATTATCATACTCTTTCTGTCCATACCCTTCGCAAGGCAGACCTCGCATATGTCCTCAATATATTTCATACGCTTATGCTCCTCGCCGGCGGGAATTACCATAACCGCGCTGTCATAGCCGTTTTCAAGAAGCAGCTCGTCCAATTCGTCCGCGTACAGCTTTCGCACATTTGTGTCTGTCACGATAAGCACATTTTCCGGCGCGCCTATATCAGTCATTGCCTTGGGCAAGGCGGCGAAGCTGTCCGAGAAAAGAATGTCATACGAGTTTTTACCGAGGTTTACGTGTAATTTTTTCATAATGGCTCTCCTTATAATTTTAATGAGGGAATTGCATTTAACGTCATATCCGCGGTGTTTCCGTTCAGGTATTCATAGTAGCCGGCACAAGCAATCATAACGGCGTTATCGGTGCAGAGTATCGGTTCGGGGTAGATTACCTTTATCCCCTTTTTGCCGGCTTCCTCCGTCATTTTCGCCCTTAGCGCGCTGTTTGACGCAACGCCGCCGGCGAGGGCGATTATTTTACTGTTTTTCTTTATTGCGGCTTCTATTGTATGCTCGCATAATACGTCCGTCACAGCATCCTGAAACGAAGCGGCTATGTCGGCTTTGTTGCAAACCTCACCGTTTTGTTCAAGCTTGTGAAGATAATTTATTACCGCAGTTTTTACACCGCTGAAGGAAAAGTCTAAGGAGTCCTTGTCCATTCTTACACGCGGAAACGCGACAGCTTCGGGGTTGCCCTCCTTTGCGAGCTTGTCTATAAGCGGTCCGCCCGGATAACCTAGGCCTAATACACGCGCGATTTTGTCAAACGCTTCACCTGCCGCATCGTCGCGCGTTCTGCCGAGAATTTCAAAATGGGTGTAATCGTGCGCGTAAACAATATGGCTGTGACCGCCCGAAGCTACAAGGCAGACAAACGGCGGCTGCAAATCCTTATGCGCCACAAAGTTTGCCATTATGTGGCCTTTTATATGGTGTACCGCGATAAGCGGCTTATTTAAAGCAAAAGCCAGCGCCTTTGCCGTTGACACGCCCACCAAAAGTGCGCCCACAAGACCGGGGCCGTAAGTTACGGCTATTGCGTCAATATCGTCAAAGGTAGCGTTCGCCTGTTCCAAGGCTTCGTCAATTACCGCGTCAATCGTTTCTATATGTCGTCTTGACGCAACCTCCGGCACAACGCCTCCAAATTTTTTATGCAGCGCGATTTGTGTGTTTATCACGTTCGACAAAACCTCACGTCCGTCCTTTACGACTGCCGCTGCCGTTTCATCACATGAGCTTTCTATTCCTAAAATTAGCATTGTATCATTCCCCAGTATTAAATGTTTTCGTCATTATAAAAGCGTCCTCATTGTTATCACTATAATAACGCTTTCTCTCTCCTATAATTTCAAATCCGTATTTGCCGTACAGGCCTTGTGCCGCCAAGTTGCTTTTTCGCACTTCAAGCGTCAGAAGTAATAATTCAAGCGTTTCGGCGGTTTTAATCATTTCGGTTATCAGCATACATCCCACG
>JAFQYK010000474.1 GCA_017406485.1 Clostridia bacterium | reverse complement strand
GTTTTTTGTGAGTGTGGCTACACTCGCTTTGCTTGCTCTACCACAGAAATTTTACTTTCGACAAAAAGTGACAAATTCAAAAAATACGCAAAAAAAGCGGTTGCACACACAAGTTGCAACAGCTTTATAACAGAAATTTTCATATCAACTATACACCTGCATTTTACCATAAATCCCGCTCAAAATCAGCCGCAGACGCCAAAAATCATCAATTTTTCCTTGTAAAACACAACAGCTTATGATATAATAATTAAAAGTACACAAAAAATAGTGTAAGGGGGCTTGACAAAAATGGTGAGGAAGAGGTACACTTACTTACACTATAACAGCGCCCATTTTAGGGAAGCGGGAATTTAAAAAGCATACTCTATGAGATAAATTTGTTTTCATAGGGTATGCTTTTGTTGTTATTTTGCGCAATAATGGAAAGCGGCTAATTTAATGAATAGTATAAAAATAGTTCAAAGAATTTTTCGTAAATATATTTCAGTGATTTTATCAGCTGCGCTTATATCGTGCGGTATACCGCCTTTGACTGTTATGGCTGAGGAAACTGAATATATAGTTAAATATAACGAATACGGCTTAAAGCATTTTGCAGAGGATTGCACTGTTCCGCTCGGCTTTGCAAACAAGTCGGAGCTTGATGCACTTATCAAGGCAAATGCCGTTGAGTGGTATGAGAAGGATACGGAGGTCACGCTGCCGGATACAGACGAGTCGGCAGATTTTTCGCTGTTTTCGTCCTACTATACCGATACAATGTGGCATCTTGATATGATTGACGCGGATGCGGCATATGAAAGCGGCTATATGGGGCAGGGAGTTAAGATTGCGGTGATTGACACGGGCGTAAACGAGCATAACGCGCTCAAAGGACGCATATTGGAGGGATACAATTACCTAAATGACAGCACAGACACCGCTGACGCCAACGGTCACGGCACAAACGTTGCCGGACTTATCGCGGGCTGTGATGACGTAGAAATGGTCGGCACAGCGCCCAAGGCGGAGATAGTGCCGCTAAAATGCTTCAGCGGCTCACAGGGCAGCTCGGTTATGATGACAAGGGCAATACTTGAAGCTGTCAATAAATACGACTGCGACATAATAAACCTTAGCGTATGCCTTAAAAATGAAGTCGAGTCTGTAAAGGAAGCTGTTGATTACGCAGTGGAAAACGGTGTAATTGTCGTAGCCGCAGCAGGTAATGACGGTACAAGCAGAATACGCTATCCTGCATATTATGATAACGTTATAAGTGTCGGCGCGGTGAAGCAGAACGGCGAGCTGTCGTGGTGTTCGAACTACAATGACGGTGTAACTCTTACCGCGCCGGGAGAAAGCATAACAACGACAAGCTATCGGGGTAAATATACCACCTGCACAGGCACATCATTTTCCGCGCCGCTTGTTACAGGCACAGTCGCAGATTTACTTAGCGCAAATCCGTATCTGACGCCCGAAAATATAATGGAAATCATCAAATCCAATTCCGCTGATATGTCAACAGAAGGGTATGATAATTACTACGGCTGGGGAATTCTAAACGTAAGAAATTATCTTACAGCCATAAACGCGTCATTTCCGCTTGAAATATCCGACCCGGAGGAAACAGACGGAGCATTAAAATCTGTAATAAAAAACAAATCGAAAATTACGGTTGAATGTGATGTGTACGCGGCGGTATATACCAATGACGGCGTATTGTCAGATGTCGCAATCACACCTTTGACATTAGAAGCCCAAGGTGAAGCGGAAATAACCGTGCCAAGCTGGGGCAAACGCACTATATATTTATTCAACAAGGGCACGATATGTCCTTTGGCGGAGGCAAAAAAACTGCAATAATATCCGCATATATATTATTTAAAGAGGGTTTCCCATGACCCGATGCACATAAATCAGTATTACAATACAGAAAGGAGAAAACAATGAAAGGTATTCTAAAAAAAATTATCAGCTCAACACTTGCAGTCAGTATGCTGCTGCCGGCTATTGCGGCGGTGAGCGCGGTGGCAGAGTATGACCCCTCGCAGGACATAGCTCTTTCGACGCCTGACACACTAAAGGAAGGAAACTATTTCTTTATAAGAGAAAGAAACTTCCAAATGAGCGAAAGCAGCAAGGACAATGTGTACATACCAATTCAGAGAACAGGCGATTTATCATCCGAATCGGAGGTTACCGTAAAGCTCGTTGATATGACGGCGCGTATAGACGAAAACTATACTGCAAAAATCTACGGCGAAAACGGCACAACCGAGGACGAATACGGAGGCGACTCTCTTATAGACGCTATCCTGGAGGATCCGGACGCGATTGAGGAGGCATATGACACCGGTGACGACATTTCGCTTGACGGCGCAATGATGACCGATGCAAATGAAAATCCGATAGGTGTTGTAAAGTCTTACGACAGCGCTAACGGACAGCTTCAGCTTCAGTCCTTTGACGAGCTTGAGGAAAAGAGAGAGGAAAATCTTAACTATCCGGACAACAGCCTGCGTGACGCGCGCAATCACTTCATTGGCGAGGTATCTGACCGCGCGCCGATAGAAACCAATGGGCAGTGGACGGATCCGATAAATAATCAGATGAATCCGTTTACCGAAACACAAAGCGAGGCGCAGCTTGCGGCGGAGGAGTATCCCGGTCACACGTTTAAGGTGCATTTTGACGCGAATGAGGCGGCAAAATATCTTGTTCTTACTCCGAAGTATTCAAGCAAGGCAGATGGTGACTGCATATTGATGGTAATGCTGAAGGACCCGGCAAATGAGGTGCTTCTTCACGATGATTTCTCAATCTCGAATGTCAATATTGAGGACGTTGACGACAAGCAGGAGGTAAAGGTAAATATTACCAACAGCGAAATAAGAGCCGAAGACGGCAAGGCTGTTGTCGAGGTGACGAGAGAGGGAAGAATAAACGAGCTTGTGACTGTAAGAATGTCAACAAGTGAGCTTAGCGCCGAAACAGGCTATGATTTTTCCGGCGTAGACGCAAAAATACACTTCCCGATGGGTATAACGAAGCGTGAAATTGAAATCCCCGTTTTAAATGCAGAGCAGGAAAAGGATTTCAAGGTTATAATCACGCCGTTTACCGACTGTACCGTTGAAAATTCCACGGCACACATTACAATAGCGCAGTCGAAGGAGCTTGGCGACGCGGAATTGCAGGCTGCTGACTACCCCACGGACGAGCCGTTAGATTTAAGCAACTCACAAAGAGTAAATAACTGCTGGCTCGAGGGCAGCTCACTCAAAATGTCCGGCAAGGGACGCAATAATGAAGAGCAGCAGATCGCAAAAATTCCGCTTCACACATATGCCGGATATTTTTATGACGGCGTACTTGTGGATTGGTGCGGTGATATTTCGTGGTTCAGTTCCGGCTGGTCGGAGCTGGATGGCGTGTATGATGATCCGGCGAAGCCTAAACTTGTATATTCGGGACATTCCGTTGAATACTACTCAGACCCGGGAAGCAGCTTTGACGAAACTGCGGCGTTGTTTTTCGCTCCTACCCCCGGTGACTGTGGCAAGGGTGACAACCCGGTTAAGATATGGGTTGGCTGCTGCACCTATGCAGGTCGAGGCAGAGATCTTGAGGTAAGGTCTGTTAAGCCGATACTAAGACAGTGGGAGTTTGTATTAAACCCCGCTGAAAAAATCAATATGCGCGGACTTACGGATGATGAGATTGCCGATATGGAGTCGGTTGTTATGAACAGTGACTCGGATCTTACGTCCTATACCGCTTGGGGAAATGAGAATTTCTCAATTTCCGCCGCGTATAAGCCTGCAAAGCTTTAATTCAAGGGTATTGAAGCTATTAAGAAGGACAGCAACGGAAATGTCATTGCTTCGCGTATGATTGCCAATGCTGCTTCCGGCAGCAGCAGCGCGATTATCGATGTTAAAGAGGATATGATAAATACACTCGCTAACTGGAATTTTATAGATTTCCAGTCTAACAAGGAAGTAAATGCGACAATAAACAGTGATGATAAAGCCAAGGGCGAGTCACTTAAGGGTGTTATTCAGATAAGACCTGTTTTCGAGCCTATTGAGGCAACTGTTGTTATAAACTCTCACGACTACGGCAGCTTTGAGGGATTAACTGCAGGCGAGCAGAAGGCATATTATGGTGAAAGACTTACATTTAAAACCAAGCTTACCGAAAAGGGCGAGAAGGCAGGCGTAAGAGGTGTCGGTGTTGAGTATGTGCAAAAACAGTCCAAGGACGGCGAAATACTTGACGGCGGCGGCAAGGACGGCACAGGTAAGGGAACGAACGATTATATAAAGGACGAGTCACTCACCTATGTTGTAAATGCACCCTATACCGTCTACACCCCGACCTTCACTGAAAGTGACAATAAGGTAACGGTAAGAGTCAAGGAAAGTGACCTTCAGTATTTTGACACATCAAAGGGATTGTTCAAAGGACATGAAGGCGGACTTGACGGCACAACAGGCTATTATAATTATATAGTAACAAACAAGATAAATCCGAATGAGGTTGCGGAGCTTACTGCATTTACGAAGGATGAAAACCATGTACCAGTTTGGACGCAGGGTAGCGATAAGACGGTTTATTCGGGTATATTCTATCCGCTTCGCGCAGGAACACTCGCGTCCGACAATGTAGTGACGCTGAGCGTTGAAAGGGACAGTTCAAAAATAGATACCTACGCGCTTTCCGGAGCTGTATATGTACCGCAGATGAATATTTCAACCGGTCACACGACAGATGTGGTTGTACCGATAGAAAACGCGGTTGTATCTGCAGGTGACACAGGCTATCTCACGCAGAAAAAGGGCGATTTTGCGCTTTATCCGCACAAATATGTCGGTGGTACAATAGCGCGCTATACAATTCAGTATAACGGCGCGGTAAATATAGACGAAATGCCGCTTCCCGATGCCGGTGTCGGCAAAGGCGATATAAAATACATATCGCCCTCAACCGGTAAGGAGGAAACAATACAAGGTATTTCTGTTGATGCGGGGATGGTAAAAATACCGGCTTATTCGCAGAACGGTGTACATATTACGCGCGCGACCGTAACTCAGAACGGCATACAGAACAGAGGCGCGGATGCAATTATGATGAACGGCAAAAAGACCGTTTTGGGCGTCAGAGTTGACAGCGGCGTAGGCTATGTTGTGAACGAGGAGCACCGCGACGAGAAGGTAACGGGTGTACAGTTTATGTTCATAAACAGCTACACCGAGGATATTCACGGTGTATTTGACGCGGAATACGACAAGGCGAGCGATATGTGGAAGTACACAATCGACGAGTTTAACGCCGAGCATGAGAGTGATTTCACCTACGGCGACGTACTCTATGCCGTTGTGACAACCGACAGAGAAATACGGGGCGTGGACAGCAAGGAATACGCTATGACTTATATGCCCGTTTCAACAGGCTTTGCCGTTGCAACGGACGTAAACTACAAGCCAAAGACATTTGAATACGAAATGCCTGTTGACGCGGAGAGTATGGCTGAGAAGCTTGGCGGAGATGTTCCGCGTATGGATAAGAATGAAGATGATGACGCGTTTATTCAGGACGCTCAGCAGAAGCGCGTCACCTACGGACAGTTCCCGTTCCTTGGCGAGATAAATATTATGTGGAAGATATTTAGATGGTGTCAGAACCGTACAACGGACAGAGCTAACAGAGAAATAAATGAAATGTTGAACGATCTGGATGAATCTGCAGATTCTGATATGTCTATTTCGGGCGCGTGGAATTGGGCTGCAAATAAATTTTCACAAACAAGCGCCGGTTCGGTTGACTGGACGCGTAATATCGTTATCAGGCTAAAGGATCTGCCTTACGGCGGTACAAGAATACTGTTCGGTATTGGCTTTGCATCAGGCTCCGAGGGCTACCGTAACCGTATGAACCCATATCAGAGTGTACAGACCGTTATGGATTCATTTAAAGAAGAGTCAACAGGTGGTTATTACAGCCGTATGAAGCAAGCGCTAAGAAGCGATGCAGTGTTCGGTGGACCGCAATGGTCGTTCTGTTTTGTGCTGGGTGTTTACATAGACTTTGGTTATCTGACCATAACCACCACCAAATCTGACGGCACAACGGAACGTACGCATGATATTATAATGCTCGGCGGCGGCGGATGTATCGGAGCAAAGCTGACATTCGGCATGACAACACCTGTTATGATACTTTGGGTAGTGCCGGGATATATAGGAATGGAGTCGAGCGCGGATGTAACCGTTTATATAGGCAAGAGTAAAGATCCGAACAAATCTCTGGAGCAATACAAAAACAATGACGGTGTCGTTCTGGAGAAAACGGAATGGAATACAGAAATATACGGACACGTCAACGGCAGCGGTATATTCGGCGTTGGTATAGACAATGCGCTCGGTATTAAAACAAAGCTCGGCGGTGAAATAGAGCTTGCCTACAGTGCGAAGATGCCGAAATGGTATCCGCGCGTTGCAAAGACAGGCTTCGGCGCAGGCGCT
>JAFQYK010000473.1 GCA_017406485.1 Clostridia bacterium | reverse complement strand
TCGCTTACATTTGGTAAGCTGTTCCTTTCCAAATTGCTTCCGGAGACGGCAAAGGAAGTATTGTTTTGGGAAGGTTTTGTTTGGCTGTTGGAGGATTTTGCTGCGCCTCCGGAAGCTGACGTTGTATACGGTTTTTCGGTAGCAGCCGCAGCTTGTGCCGCTGCAGGCTGAGGTGTGCTTGCCGCGGCTGACATATCAGGCTTGGCTGTTGCCGCAGCAGCTACATTCGGCGCTGCGGTACTGACTGCGGTGGTTTCTGAAATTACGCCGTCGGTATTTTCCTGAATTTTGTTCCACAACGGCATTGTGAGTACCGTACCCGATACCACCACAACCGCCGCGGCTATTGCAGCAGCATATTTCGTGTAACGAGCCCGCAAAGGAGGTCTGCGCTTTTTTGATGCTGCTATGACGCTCTCCACAAACGCCGCATCGGGCTTTATGTCGTTCATAGCTTCTTTGTAGTTTTTCCTAAACAAAGTCATAACCTCCTTTCAGCTCCTTTTTGAGCAATTCTCTGCCCCGAAAGAGGTGGGATTTAACGGTGGAGTCCTTCATATTAAGACAGTCCGAAATTTCCTTAACGCTCATATCCTCGTAATAGAACAGGTGAATTACAGTGCGGTATTTTGTGGGAAGGGATTGAACCGCGTAATATACCTCGCTCTTTTCGGGAGTGTCAAACGCTATTTCGTTATCTAACGGAACTGTCTTACGAAACCACGAGGAATTAAACACGCTCTTTGAGCAGTTTATCGTCACGCGAATAAGCCACGCTTTTATATGCTCGCTTGATTTTAATTTCCGGCGGTTTTCCACAAATCTCAGAAAAACCTCCTGCGTGACATCCTCCGCATTGGCAATAGATTTTGTCTGCGAAAGCGCAAGACGGTAAACCATATCAAACGACGCGCGGATAATTTCCTCGTCGGTCATATCCATACATAGCTTGTCCTCTGCCATTTATCCCCCTCCCTTCACTTATAATACTTTTTAAGATGCAAAAAGGTTGCACAATAAACAAATTTTTTTGGAAAAATAAAACGGAACCGAATAGGTTCCGTTAATTTTTGACATTATTCAGCTACGAACGGGAGAAGCGCGATAATTCTTGCACGCTTTATAGCCGTTGTAAGCTGTCTCTGATGCTTAGCGCAGTTACCGCTGATACGGCGGGGAACAATCTTTCCTCTTTCAGTCACGTATCTGCGAAGCTTAGCAGTATCTTTGTAGTCAATATACTCTACCTTATCCACACAGAACATACAAACCTTCTTCTTAGGTCTTCTTGCTCTCTGGGGTCTTTCACTTCTTTCAGCCATTTGAAATTTCCTCCTTATCAAATTTTACGCGGAATTAGAACGGCAAATCATCCTCGCTGCCGTCAATGTCGGAAAATCCGTCCATATCAAAATCATCGGCAAAATCCGGAGCATTGTTAGCCGGAGCCGTCTGGGGCGCAGGATTATTAAATCCGCCCTGATTGAAGCTCTGATTTCCCTGAAATCCGCTGCCGCCTGTGCCGGTCTCGGCTCTCGAACCGGTAAAGTACGCTTCATCCACCTGTACCTCGGTAGAATACTGTCTTTTACCGTCCTGACCGTCCCAGCTTCTCGACTGGAGACTACCAACAACCGCAATCATACTTCCCTTACGGAAATATCTTGCAATAAATTCGCCCGTCTGACGCCACGCTACGCAGTTTATAAAATCTGCCTGCTGCTGCGCGTCCTTACCGGCGAAGCGTCTGTTTACCGCTATACTGAATCTGGCAAGCGAAACGCCGTTGGGTGTCTGTCTCATTTCGACGTCACGGGTAAGACGTCCCATTAAAATAACCTTGTTCATTGCTTACACCGCTTTCCCTGACGAATTAGTCTTCGTCTTTTCTGATAACGATTGTTCTGAGGATACCGTCTGTAATCTTGTACTGTCTCTCAAGCTCCTTCGGGAACTCAGTGTCAGCCTTGAAGTTTACAAGATAGTAGAAACCCTCTGTTCTGTCATTGATCTCGTAAGCAAGTCTTCTCTTACCCCACTCGTCTACTGATTCGAGTGTACCGTTTGCCTCGATAAGTGATGTGAACTTATCCTTTAATGCGGTAACCTTCTCCTCATCGAGAGTTGCGTCAATGATAAAGATTGTTTCATAGCTGTTTATTGCTTTTTCAGCCATTTTCATTGCACCTCCTTATGGACTTTAGTCCTGCAAGCCTCCCTGCAGGCAAGGATTGTCCGTTTGTTTACGAACTAAGTAATTATATATCACTTTTTCCCGGTTGTCAAGCCTTTTTTGGTTAGCTTTGTGTAAAAACTATTATACAAAGAACACTGATTATTTTATTGACAGCCACCGTCAGGAACTGGTATAATATAAAGTACACTAAATAAGTTTAAAATTCACTTAAAGGAGGAAAATATTATGGCAAAGTATGTATGTCCCGTATGCGGCTACGTTCACGAGGGAGACGAGCCCCCCGAGAAGTGCCCGGTATGTAACGTTCCCGGCTCAAAGTTCAACAAGATGGAGGAGGGCGTTCTTAATTTTGCCTGCGAGCACGTTATCGGTGTTGGCGCAAAGGGCAAGATTGAGGATGACGTTTATGAGGGCTTAAAGTCAAACTTTGAGGGCGAGTGCAGCGAGGTTGGTATGTACATCGCAATGGCAAGACAGGCAACACGCGAGGGCTATCCCGAAATCGGCGAGTTCTATATGAGAGCCGCTTGGGAAGAGGCAGAACACGCTGCTAAGTTTGCAGAGCTTTTAGGCGAGGTTGTAACACCTTCGACAAAGAAGAATTTGCAGATGCGCGCGGAAGCAGAGTGCGGTGCAACCGCAGGCAAGCAGAAGCTCGCGTCACGCGCTAAGGAGCTCGGCTACGACGCTATCCACGACACCGTTCACGAAATGGCTAAGGACGAGGCAAGACACGGCAAGGGTTTTGAAGGTCTTTTGAAGAGATATTTCGCAAATGAGCTAAGAGCAGAGGAGTTTGATAAAAAGCTCACCGAAATCGCTAAAAAGCTCGGTCTTTCATAAGGCAAGACAAAACAAGGGTTTGGAAATTGTTCCAAACCCTTGTTTTATGCCATTCTTCTTAATTTATAATTTTAGTACACGAAACCAAATTTTTTTATTGTTATCAAGAATTACAAGGTGTTTTTTGGTGTTTTTTTCTGAAAAAGTGGGCATTTGGTGGGCAAGCACCCAAAAAAATTTGCTTTGCCCACCTTAAAAAATGCCTTTTGCCCACCTTAAAAAATGCCTTTTGCCCACCTAAATATTTGAAAACTTAATGTTATATATGTTTCATAAAGAGTTATTTATATTTAATTTATAAAGATATTATATAATATTGGTGTGAAAAATCTTGAACCTAAGAGTTGACATACTCCACCTATTGAAAGGTGGAATTTCACTTTCAATAGAAAAAATCTCTCACCCCAATTTTTTTATAGTAGTCTGGCAATCTACCCAGTGACTGCATTTTAACTCCATTTTATAGTTTTTAAGTGCACACTCTGCCCCCATACACAAGACCTATAAAACCCTACTAATCTTTCAAGTAGGTTATCAGATATCCTCAACCTTTTGATTTTCTTTTATTTTGCTTGAATGAACAAGACAGAAGAGAAAACAATTTAATAACAAAATATACTCCAAAACATAATCTCTCAGAAATGCAGAAAATGAGATTATGAACACTTTTTTGTGCAGTGGTGGTATTATCACCTAACCAGTTTATTTTGAAATGGTGTTGGTTGCTTAACACCATTTATATTAAGTTTTATAGTTTTATTCATTTCAGAAAGCAGTTTAATATTTTTGTTGCCAACTGCCAAACACAACTTACTTTCATTAAATGGGAAATCTTGAAATCTCTTAATTTGCAAATTATCTTGAATAAACATATAAAACTTAAATCACTTAAAATAAACTTACATTACTTTGAAATCTTAAATATATGAGAATTATAAAATACTTTCTGCACTCTGTCAAATTTATATGAGCAAAGAAAAAACAACCCAAAATTAGGTTGTTTCACTGCTATTATATAGAAATAAGAATTGGTACACCCTTTGCAATAAATGCTTTTCTTAACTGCTCTTTTACAGGGTCTGATACATTAGGACTATTTACAATTTTTTTATAACCTTGTGCTTGTCTTAATTTGTCTTGTATATTTGCTTGCTGACTGTTGGTAAATTCAGTTTCTGTACTTGTTCCCATACCAGGTCCTACCCTCAAAATTCTACCACTTGATTTCCAAAATGCTTTAATGATAAAAGGCATTCCTGTTTAATTTTATTTATGCAAAGGGGTTGATTGTAATGGAACAAAATTTTTTTTCTATAGGCTGGATTTTTATAGCTTTGGCTATTATATATACAATAACTAATAAAACAATA
>JAFQYK010000472.1 GCA_017406485.1 Clostridia bacterium | reverse complement strand
GCTGTCTGCGCCGTAATCCTCGTAAACCTTCATCCACTCAAGACCTTCCTTAGTCGGGTCGAAGTCACCGAGGTGCATTGCGTCACCGTGCTCCTGGTATGTACACCAAAGAACAGAACCGTCATCGTCCCATGTAAGAGCACCATAGAAGATTTCATCCTTACCGTCGCCGTCAACGTCACCGGCTTCTATCTGGTGGTTACCCTGACCGTGATATCCAAGCCACTTTGAGTCGTTTGAGTCAAAGCCCCAGTCCATTGTGAGCTTACCGTTTCTGAAAGAGTAAGCCGCACAGGAAGTACGTCCGTTCGGGGTTGAGATATTCTTACCAAAGTAATAACCTCTTGCAAAGACAGCCGAGGGGTACTCGGGGTGAAGCCAAGCGATTGTTGAGTTGTATCTCTCACTACGGTTACCAAAGTCATCACCAAAGGAAAGTGATACAGACTGTGAGCCTGCAATGTTGTTTACATAGTAGTCAATTGAATCAAGAGCCTTACCTGTTTCGCCGTCAAATACAGTTACATACAAGGGGCCCTGTAGGTTTTTACCACCATTTAAAGCAGCCCAGCTTGATTCATATGTTTCGCCCTTTGAGGTGTCACCAAGCATTGTGCCTGTACCGTCTATAGTACCGTCGGCAGTTCTCAGCATAACCTCTGCTCTGCCGTCGCCGTCAAAGTCTGCAACGTTGAGCATTGTATCGTGCTGGCCGGCGCGGATATTGAAGCCCATATCAATTCTCCACATAAATGTGCCGTCAAGCTTGTAAGCGTCAACAAAAACCTTACCGGTTCTGCCGCCGGAAGCAGCGTCCTTTGCATCGGCAGGATTCCACAGCATTACAATCTCATACTGGCCGTCGCCATCGAGATCGCCGTATTCCGAGTCACCCGGTGTATAGGAACCCTTGTAAACGCCGTTTCTGTCCATCTGGATAACGTCGCTTGTCGGTGTGTCGTGGAGGGGAATGTCAAGGTAGCCGTTCTCCCAAACGGGGGCGGGCTTTGACATTTCACCGTTTGCTACAACAGTGTACATATCGCCTGTTGTACCCTGCTCGTCAACGTAGTTTGTGATTGCTCCTTCTGCAATCTTATCCTTATTTCTGTAAAGCGTAAATACTGTGTCCGCAGGCTCTGTACCAAGTCTTCTCCAAGATACAAGGTTGCCGTTGTCAATCTTGGTTGCAACAACGCCGCGGTCAAGCTTTTCCATCGCTCTTGTAACAGGTGATGCAAACGCGCCCGCACTTGTAGGCGCCACAAGGCCAACAGCCGCAACCTGTGCAAGAACTAATGAGAAGATACCAATCTTCTTTAATTTTTTGAACATTTCGCAGTCCTCCCTCTGATTTTTACGTATCACATTTCTGTGCTCTGCTTTTTGAGCATAGTGATTATTGTATACATTGTACCATATTTTTGGCAAGTTTTAAAGTGTTTTTGATATTTTTTATTTATAATTTGACGTGTTTTTTGTTTAAAATGCGGACTGTGTCTCTTCTACTTCCGATAATACGACTTATACCTTCTCTATGCCCGCCGCAAATGTGACTGTTAGTGCAGAGTTTGAGGAAATACCGGTTACAAATTACACCGTAACACTCAATGCAGGTGAGGGTGCATTTGCGGAAGCAGGCGAAGCTATAACTTCACTGACTGTTGCTGACGGTGCGAAGATAAGCACAGCAACAGAGCTTGCAAGCGGCTCACTCCCGACACCGACAAAGGCAGATTATGTATTTATCGGTTGGAAGAAAGGTGCAACTGATGACATAATTTCAGCTGATGATCTTGATGACGAGGTTGTAACAGCTGATATAACTTATACTGCTCAATATGATGCAATATTAAGTCCGAGAGTTCCTCAGAATGTAGCAAAGCTTACAACTATTGATACGGATTCAACTGGGGCAGACAGTGTGGCTACTCTTGTTGGTAACAGATATGTGTATGAAGTACCGACAGCAGGTATACAGCCCGGCTTGAACGCAATGACTTTGGCATCGGATAATGTATATTATGATTTTGACTTCATGCTTCCGACTGATGGACTAACCTTATATACCATGTTTGGCGACAGTAAAGGCGGCAACCTTAATTATCAGATTGCACAGCTTGAAATTAAGTCGGCAAACGGAAAGGTCAATTTGACTCATACATGGAGTGGAAGTAATTCCAGTCAAAAAGAACAGCCGTTTGAGTTTGATGCTGAAACAGAGCTCCTTACCAACACTTGGTATAGAGCAGTTATAAAGACTACTGCAGCAGGCAATACAACCAAAGCATCTGGTGCCACAATCACAATTTATGCAGTGAACCATGACGGTACAGTAGGTGATAAGATTAAGAGTGCGCCATATAAAAGCCTAAGAACCTTGAATAGCGGAACAGTGGTAAATAAGTTGAATCTTTCAAGCGCAAATACTGAGGCTCATCCATATGTAGATAATATGTTTACATATACTGATCCGTCATATGATGTTACTGTTACAGTTACAAGCGATGAGGGTGCTGTAAATGGTGCGAAGATTACTGCTAACGATTTGGTTGAAACAAATCAAACGGCTGCAGAAGATAGCAACCAGGTGACATTGAACCTGAAGGCGGGTACATGGACACTTACTCCGGAAGCTGCAGGTTTTGACGCACCGGAAACACCCGTGACGGTAACAGTACCCGACGAAACGACAAAGACTATTACCATGACAAAAAAGCGGGTGAAGCAGCAGGTTTGCAAATTCAGTTTTCGACTGATGGAACAAGCGAAGGTGCTGTAGGCGATCCTATCGTTGTTCAAGAAGCGAATGGAGAAAAAATGCAAGGTGAGAACATTGAAACAGCAATCCTTCAGACATTCGCTGACCGCACTGTCAAAGGAACGGCAGATGTAAATGGTAAGTTTGCGGTATATCAGTATTCAGGTTCTGAACTTGGTTCAGATTACACACTTGCAAACGCAGGTATGAATACATTGTATGTTACCGCATCAGCCAAGGGTACTGATTATTTATATTATAATGATTTTAATCAGTATTCAACAGAAACTACAAAAGCAACCTTAATAAGTGATTTAGGTGCAACATTTACCAATGAAGGTCAAACAACATTGGATATATTATCAGCTACTATTGGCACAAATGGCGCAAATGGAACTATAAACAAAGGTATTCATATGGCTACGGCACAAAATGGCGATAGAAAAACAACTATTCCTTTTGGAAGTAGTATCAAAGAAAGTGCTGAAGTATCAATGCGAGTAACAATGTGTGGTGGTAACGGTAATGGTGCAAGCACACCAACATTAAGCATTAATTCATCGTGTGGAAGCGCATTCTTTACAGTTAAAAATAAAGCTACTAATGGTTGGTTCAACGGATTGGTAATATCCACTTTGGGAACTACAGAAGCTCAAGAATTAACATTTACTTCTACAGCAACCGGAAAATGGGGCTATAACAATAATACCGCAGTTTGGGATGTAAATCTTAAACTTGACTATACCACAGGCAGAGCTTTAATTCTTATAACAGAAGAAAATGCAGGCACAGAG
>JAFQYK010000471.1 GCA_017406485.1 Clostridia bacterium | reverse complement strand
TGCTATGCAAAGCTCGCTAATTCCCGAGCAAAATGAAAGGATGTTTGATTTATGGCAGTCAAGGTACACGAGAGCAAACGGGGAAAATGGAAGATACCCGTTATAATAATAACGATACTTGTGGTATTATGTCTTGTAGGTGCGGGCATAGTATTAAGAGAGGCAGGAAGCGTAACAGTCGAGGGCGGTTCTGTGACGCTGGAGGTAAAAGACGGCGAAAGCACACAATCCGTCGCTGACAGATTAAACGATATGGGCATTGTCAAATATCCGTTCCTGTTTCTGCTTCAGTCCAAATTAAGCGGCTATGACGGTAAGCTCCAGCCGGGACAAGCTACGATTGAAAACGGTATGAGCTACGGTCAGATACTTGATTTACTCGTGACGGACAGCAGAAACGTGACTAAAATCACAATACCGGAGGGGTATGAAATAAAACAGATAGCGCAAAAGCTGGACGAGGCCGGACTTTGCGGCTGGCAGGATTTTTACTCGGCGTTAAATCCCAAGGACTACGATTATGCGTTTCTTAAAAACCTGCCCCAGCGCGACGGTCTTATGGAGGGCTACCTCTTCCCCGCCACATATGAAATCCCCAACGGCGCAACCGCGCACGACATAATTGACCTTATGCTTGCCGCGTTTGACAGTCAGTTTAAAAGCGAGTATTACGACCGCGCTAAGGAGCTTGGTATGACGATTGACCAGATTGTAACAATGGCTTCAATCGTTGAGCGCGAGGCGGAAAATCCTGAGGAAATGCCTAAGGTTGCAGGCGTGTTCTATAACAGACGCAACGCCGGTATGAAGTTCCAGTCGTGTGCGACGGTGCAGTACATTTTGCACGAGCGCAAGCCGGTATTGTCAATCTCGGACACAAAGATTGACTCGCCATACAATACATACCTCTATCCCGATTTCCCGGTAGGACCTATCTGCAACCCCGGTATAGAGAGTATACGCGCGGCGCTTTATCCCGCCGTTACGGACGCTTATTATTTCGTGCTGGGCAAGGACGGTACACATATTTTCTCAGCAACGTATGAGGAGCATCTCGCGGCGATGAATTCGGCAGACCCCGCAACAAGCGTTGATTCGAGCGCGATTGAAAATCAGGATAGCTTAAAGAAGTGATAAAGGATATGCTTTATGAAAAATTACATTAAGGGCATTATAACAGGAATAGCCATTAGCGCGGCGATATGTTCCACATCTGTATTTGCGGCAGACAATATTTCCGTCATACTTGACGGAGAGAAAATAGCGTTTGATGTTCAGCCGCAAATAATAGAGGAACGCACTTTTGTACCAATGCGTGCGGTATTTGAAGCGTTTGACATGGCTGTTCAATGGAACAGCGAAACGCAGACCGTTACTGCAAACAAGGAAAACAACTCAATCACAATGACAATCGGCGAGAATACCTTTTATCATAACGGCGAAGCGATAGAGCTTGATGTACCCGCGCAGATAGTAGGCGACAGAATGCTTGTGCCTGTCCGCGCAATCTCGGAAAGCCTTGATTGCGCTGTTAAATGGGACGGTGACGAAAGAAAGGTTATAATTATTTCCTCACCGGAAAAAGTAACCGGCACAGCGACTATAAATGAAATGCGCTGTCTTATCGACTATCAGCCGATTGATTTTGTAAATGTGGACGGTTTTACATATATCAAGGCAACAGACCTCGAGGATTACGGCTTTGATGTTTCGGAGGAAAACGGTGATATTTATGTCAGCAGAAACAAAACGAAGCTGCCGCTGCTTATTGATAAATATAAGAACGGATTAGTAGATGAGCTTTGGTTCAATGCACCCGTTTATCCGCATGTAAACTATTGCCATAGCATTATGCACCTTTGGAAAGAGCCGCAGTACGGCAAGGAATTTGATATATTTGAAGCGAAATCAAATGCGTTCCTTGACGGTACGCAATGCAATGCCAAAAATATAAACGGCGATATGTATTTGCAGGCAGACGAGCTGCAGAAATACGGCAGCGTAACGTGGATTAACGCAAGTGAATGGAATCCATATGTGTTAAGCGGTGATGTCTTGGATGTTCACGTTGCAACGGATGATTTAAAAAATCAAGTTTCCGAAGATACCGGGGAATATGCTATTTTTAACGGCACAGACCGATACGGCGTTACACGCGGAATAGTTGAATATAAAAATGATAAGATAAACGGTATGGGATATATTTCAAACTATTATATAGAAATACCGCGAGGCAACATTTATCAGGCTGGTGAATTTGATGACGGAAATCTGAAAAACGGTATAATCATATCAAATGTACCCGAAGCAAATGGCGATTATATTGCATTATATGAAGTAAACGATTTTGAAAAAACACAGCTTTATCCGAAGGAGTAACAATGTCAGTAGATTATGATTTACAAGCGATTGTGCCGCAGTATATAACCGATTACCTGCGCTCTCATATGACGCATAATGATAATTTTCTGCACTCGCTTGAGGCGTATGCGGAAAAGAACAGCGTGCCTATAATTGAGCCGGAATCGGCACAGTTTCTGACGGTTATGTGCCGCATTAAAAAGCCTAAAAAAATTCTTGAGGTCGGCACGGCGATTGGCTACAGCTCAATCCTTATGGCGCAGAACACACCTAAATCAACGAAAATAATAACGCTTGAATATTCCGAGGAAATGGTGCGTATAGCGCGCGAAAATGTTAAAAAGGCAGGCTATGCGGGCAGGATTGACGTTATTGAGGCAGATGCGAAGGATTACCTGTCCTATATTGATGACGAAAACTCGTTTGATATGATTTTTCTCGACGGACCGAAAGCGCATTACGTGAATATGCTTGACGAATGTGTAAGGCTTTTAAAAAAGGGCGGCATACTGATTTCCGACAATATTCTCTACAAGGGTATGACCGCCGATGATAACCACGTAGTAAGGCGCAAAATTACGATTGTGAAGCGTCATCGTGACTACATTGACGCGCTTATGGCGCATAAGGAATTGCATACGTCAATTTTGCCTTTGGGCGACGGCGTTACAATTTC
>JAFQYK010000470.1 GCA_017406485.1 Clostridia bacterium | reverse complement strand
GATTTGGTACGCGTTTTCTTCCGGCAACAATGGCAGTTCCGAAGGAAATGCTGCCGATAGTGGACAAGCCGACAATACAGTACATTGTAGAGGAGGCAATAGCGGCAGGTATAGAGGATCTCATACTGATAACGTCGCGCGGCAAGGACGCACTTGTGAACCATTTTGACAAGGCATTCGAGCTTGAAGCGGTTCTGGAGCGTGACGGAAAGACGGAAATGCTGCGTCTTGTGCGAGAGGTATCGGATAAGATAAACGTGCATTTTATCCGCCAGCAGGAGCAAAAGGGGCTTGGTCACGCGGTACTGTATGCAAAGAGCTTTATAGGTAACGAGCCGTTTGCCGTAATGCTCGGCGATGATGTGGTAGTATCTGAAAAACCTTGTATCGGTCAGCTCATAGAACAATATGAAAAAACAGGCGCATCGGTTTTAGGCGTGCAGAAGGTCGGAATGGAGCACGTTTCAAAGTACGGTATTGTTGACGCAGAAAACGTCGAGGGCAGACTGTACAAGCTAAACGGTATGGTAGAAAAACCTAAAAGAGAGGATGCGCCATCGGATATGGCAGTTCTCGGACGATACATTATAACACCGGCAATCTTCGATTGCCTTGCAAAAACTCCGAAGGGCGCGGGCGGTGAAATACAGCTTACGGATGCGCTCGTTATGCTTTCAAAATCCGAGCCAATGTACGCGTATGATTTTGAGGGCAGACGCTACGACATAGGCAGTAAGCAAGGTTTTCTTGAAGCAACGGTTGACTTTGCTTTGGCACGCGAGGATTTAAAAGATGAATTCGCAGCATATTTAAAAGAAAAAATAAAAACAATATAAAGAAAACAAAAAAGAAGCGTTCGTATTATGCGATACGCTTCTTTTCTGTTCGTTCAATCAAAAGCTAAATATATTATAATGTATGAAAATACATAAATCAACACTTTTTGCAAAAACTGTCGCTTTATTTCTGAATTTAATAATCTTTGACAAATCGGACAGCTACAAAGGGCATACCTATGCCAAACAAATTAAAAATGTCAGCTTGAGCATCATAATGAGTCATAGCTGACATTTTTGTGTATTATATACATTATTTGTTAAGCGTTCCAAGACTTGCCGCCTTTAAGTACGCGTTTATAAAGCCGTTTAAATCTCCGTCCATAACCGCGCCGATGTTGCCCATTTCAAAGCCTGTACGTAAATCCTTGACCATTGTATACGGCTGGAATACGTACGAGCGTATCTGGCTGCCCCAGCCGTTGTCCAGCACCGCGCCCTGCAGGTCGGAAATCTTTTCCTTCTGCTCACGCTCCGCCAGTTCAACAAGTTTACCTTTAAGCATTTTCATAGCGTAGTCACGGTTCTGGAACTGTGAACGCTGAGTCTGGCACGATACGACAATACCTGTCGGAATATGCGTAAGTCTGACCGCCGAGCTGGTCTTGTTTATGTGCTGACCGCCCGCGCCGCTTGCCCTGAACGCCTCCATCTTAATATCCTCAGGACGAATATCAATCTCAACATCGTCGTCCAGTTCAGGCATAACCTCAACCGACGCAAACGACGTCAT
>JAFQYK010000005.1 GCA_017406485.1 Clostridia bacterium | reverse complement strand
TGTATCGTCACTGGTGGTAGTGGTTGTGCTGCCGCCGTCTAAATTTCCGCTGTCAAGCCACGGTTCGGGTGTGGCCTCAATATACGGCTCGGGTGTGGGCTCTGTGTATGACGAGCCTGTGTTTGGATAGGTGTAGTTCGCGGATTGAACCATAAATTCAAGGTCTGCCCCATGCGAGTTACGATTCGGAAGGTACTCCCAAGTGAATCTATACATATTCATTTTCGCGTCTATATATGTATATGAACGTGCGTTCATAAGACCGTTATATTTCTCGTCGTAGGGATCATAATCTCCGTATCTGACATCATTTAACATATACTCATAACCGTTCACTGTCACAAACGACACGCTCGGCTCATATACGGTAAAGCTTTCGAGTCCTTTCGCCTTGAGTTCTGCTTCCCATTCCTCTGCAGTAAGATCCCTTACCGAATAATGTAAATTGTCGCTGGTCATACCTACTACGAGTGTTTCCTCTAATATACCGTTCATCGGCTCACCGTCGGAGTTTCTTTCATAATAGTAATAATCGTGTCTTCCGCTTGTTTTTGATGTTCCGTAGGACGCGTCGTAATTATTATATGCGTTGTAGGTCATATCCCCGAGCGTCGCGCTGTCCGCCATTGCCGGCATTACCGCCAGTGCCATTGTCATTGCCGCCGCTAAAAGAGCGGCAAGTGTTTTCTTTAGATTTATCATTTTGAAACCTTCCTTTGTACTTTTATTTTAGCATACAGGTAACTCAAAGTAAACTATGACAAGTAAATTGTCAGTGACATTTTCTTGTCACAACATATTGATTGTTTATATTTGATATGGTATAATACAAGCGAGGTGAGGAAAATGGTTTCGGACAGATTAAAGCAGGTATTTGACGCGGTCGGGGCAACAAACGGCGATATAGCGCGTTATGCCGGCATAGATACCTCTATGGTTAGCCGTATTAAATCCGGATCGAGAAGCGTCAGACGTAACAGTGTGTCAGTCGCAAGGATTGCGGAGGGGTTGTATTTATACTGCGACGATAAAAATCTTCTTCCCGAGCTGTGCGGCGTGTTCGGCGGCAATGTGTACGGCGGCAGAAAAAAGACGACCGAGAAGCTTATAGGCTGGCTGTTTGAGGGGGTTGACGACCCGGTTTTACACAAGCAGAAGAAGAAAAAGCAGCTTATGGCAGTCACGGGTACAAGGCTGGACAAGCTTATGCAGCTTACGGGTGTATCAAATGTATGGCTTGCGCGTATCACAAACGTTGACAATTCATATATAAGCCGTATACGCCACGGCGTGCGAACTCCCTCGCCCAAGACGGAGCTTTTGAAAAGGATAAGCGCGGCACTGGCGGAAAGAGCCTTTGACAAGGGCAATTATGCCGAGGTTGAGAGGATTATCGGTATACCGTCTTTGCCGGCACCAAGCGCGGACGCGCTTTCTGCCGAAATCCACAAATGGCTGACGGACGAGCTTGACGCAAACCTTTCACCCGCGGCTGAGCTGCTGCTTGACACCATTGTGGCATTTTCGCCGGAGTCCGTGCCGGAGCTGCCCGACGCTTCGGAGATTACCGCCGGCGATATATCGCCTGTTTACCGCGGAACGGACGGGTTAAGAGACGCTGTTATACGCTTTCTGCAATGCGCCGCAAGGACCGGCGGTGAGCTGTGGCTGTATTCCGATCAGGATATGGAATGGCTTATGGGCGACAGTGAGTTCCGGTTGAAGTGGATTTCTCTGATGACAGCGTGTGTTAAGGGCGGCGTTAAGATAAAAATAATTCACAATATAGACAGAAACATAAACGAAATGCTCTCGGCAATCACCAACTGGCTGCCGCTGTATATGTACGGCGCTATTGAGCCTTATTACTGTTCAAAGCAAACCGATGAGAGATTTTCTCACACGCTTTTTCTGAATAAGGGCAGGGATTGTATCTTTGCCTGCCATATACGCGGCTGTGAGGACGGCGGTTTTTATAATTATTTTGAGGATAATGACAGGCTTATGTTTTATGAAACGGAATATTCGGTGCTGTTGAAGCAGTCAAAGCCGCTCGTTAAAATGCACGGCCTGTATTCAACAGATATTATCACTCCCGACGCGGCCGGCAATATGACCGCCATACGCGAAACGCTTTCGCTTGCAACTATGCCCGAAGAGCTTGCGCGGGCTATGATTGAGCGCAGCGGCCTTGACGCGGCGCAGAAAAGTGTTGTTTTATCGGCGTACTATACTCAGCGCAGCGCGTTTATTTCCGCGCTCGACGGTGGATACGTATGTGAGCTTATACCAAGGTTTTCCGCCGAGGATATACGCTCTCTCCCCTCCGATATTCCGAACGTATGCTACACTAAGGCCGAATTTGACGAGCATATAAAAAGCATACTCCGCCTTATGGAGGAGTATGCTTCGTACAGGGTTTGTATACTGCCCGAAATGCCCTTTGAAAATATGCGTATAACGTGCGGCAGCACGGAGGTTACTGTTTCAAGAATGATACCGCCGCGTACCTCGTTTGTTTTTTCACATCCGCTTATGCTCAGCGCTTTTGACAGCTACAGCTCACGGCTGAGAGCCGCAAGCATTCAGGATAAGGTTGAGGTAAGGGGAATTCTAAACGGCTATATAGGCTGATATTTTTATGAATGTAAAAGGCTGATGCGATTGCATCAGCCTTT
>JAFQYK010000469.1 GCA_017406485.1 Clostridia bacterium | reverse complement strand
CTGACCCTTAGAGTTGTCGCCCCATGCGAAGAGGTGACCGCCGTCTGTGAGGATTACGCTGTGATTATCACCGGCTGCAACCGAAACGGCCTTTTCGTTATTGCCGCTTACAGCTGTCATATCTACCTTGCGGAAGCGCGGTGAATACGTGTCGCTTCCGGACTCATAATAGTATTCGTCCGTACCCGCAGTTAAATCGCCTGCGCCGAGCTGTCCCTTGGTGTCAATACCGGCAGAAATAACTGTTTCACCGTTACCGAGAATTGCGACTGCGTGATCCTTACCCATCGCTATCGCTGTTACATCGGCAAGGTAGCCGATGTCGCTCGTGGTCGTCATCGGGATATTGTTTGCATCCTTATCCGTTTCTGCAATGTCAACAGCAGCCTTTGCTCTTACAGGAACGTGCTTATCTGAAACAGAGCCTGTACCGGTGTGGCCAAAGGTGTCAAGACCCCAGCTGAGGAGCGTACCGTTTGACTTAATTGCCATAGCGGTATCGCCTTCCGCGCTGATTGCGATTATATCCTCAAGATAAGGATTATATGTGTAAAGATCTCTTGTCTTCTGTACATTAGGCGTTACACTCGTATCCATAATCGGATTGCCAAGGTAATCGTATACAAGCTCTGTCTGACCGGTCTTTGAGGTCGTGCTTGCGCTTGCGCCCATCTTAACCTGTACGGGAGCGTTGTATACGTCGCCGTTTACTGTTGTGCCGTTTATAACTACCTTAAAGTCACCGTTACCGAGCTGGCCTATGCTGTTAAAGCCCCACTGCCATACGCTGCCGTCCTCTGCGAGAGCCATCGAGAAGTATGTACCCGCAGCTAACGCAACGAACTTATCGGGCAGGGTGTTCTCGCCTGTGCGTGAAGCGGTAATCTCTACGGCGTATGCCTTCTTGGTATTGCCTGTGCCTGTGTGGATACCTATACCAAGCTGGCCGTAGGTGTTGTCACCCCATGCCCAGAGCTTGCCGTCCTTATCGAGCGCAAGTGAATGATATCCGCCCGCGGCAACCTCCTTGATATTGTCAAGTATGGTATTTGTGCCGTCCTTAACAACCTGTACCGCGTACGCCTTATCAGCGTAGTTTGTATCATTGTCGCCGAGCTGACCGTAGGTGTCGTTACCCCATGTCCATACTGTTCCGTCGGGCTTTAGAACTACGGTGTGATATTCACCTGTTGAAGTCATCGGAAGCGACTTCTTATATGTGCCGTCCTGATCGCTTACGGCAATTACTGTTTCACCGACATAGCTTACGCCCGAAGCCGATACAACATATGCCGTAATTGTCGTCTTGCCGTACTGATGATTTGAATTCGGTGTTACTATACCGTTTGTCGCGCCTACGGAAGCTATATTCGGGTTCGATGAATAGAATCTGATATCCGAGGCGGTTATATTTGTTGTCTGCGTAGTAGCGTTCTTGGTATGAAGCGTCTTGAGGTTGAACGCCATATGATGCCATGCCTCGAAGGTGGTCGGATTAAACTCAACCGTCTGTGCAGTAGTAATGTCAATCTGACCCGGCGCGTCATCGCTTGCGCCGTAGGTCTTTACAGTTGTGCCGTTTTCTTTAATCTCAATATTTGTAAAGTTAAGTATATCCTCCGACTTAAAGCCAACTCTTACGGGGTCTTCCGACTCGGTCTGAGTCATGTCGCCGAGCTGACCGTAGTTGTTGTTACCGAGAGCCCATAGATAACCGTTGTTTGTAAGAATTACAGAATGGTTCTTACCTGCCGTTACTCTTGACAAGCTCGTGAGAGCCGCATCACTCTCGGGGTTAATGTCGTCCTTATTGAGAAGAAGGTTTGCTATCTTTGTATTTAATGTGTAGTCCGAAGTGCCTATCTCAATCTTGTCGGGATACTGCTCGTTCGAGTTATCGCCCCATACGTATACGTTATGTCCGGTCGACATAGCTATTACGTGGTTGTCGCCGCCGTCGAGCATCGAGATGCCCTCAAGATAGTATTTGTTAGGCGTTGCGGTCGTGTCGGTTGACATCTCGTAATCCGTAGCATTCTTCTTGCCCACGTTATTGTTGTCTACCATAACGTGTACAGGAGTTGCCTTTGTAGCCGTGGTGGAAGGATCAAGATTACCGCCGAGCTGGCCCTTGGAGTTGTCGCCCCATGCGTATACGTGTCTGTCTGTTGTGGTTACGAGCGAGAAGTCCTTACCGGCTGCAAGAGAGTCAACGTTGGAAAGGTTTGCGTCCTGCTGTTCCTTCTTCTTATCTGTGTATTCGCCTCGCTTAACCTCCTCGGGTGTAATAGCCTGAGTATATGTACCAAGACCGAGCTGGCCCTTGCGGTTGTCACCCCAAGCCCATACAGTACCGTTTGTTCTTACAGCAAGCGAGTGGTTTGCGCCCGCGCCGATAAGGATAACGTCAGTCAGGCTTCCGCCGCCGTTCTTACCGTTAACCTGTTTTGCGAGAGGCTCGTCACTGGTGGTGTTGACACCAAGCTGACCATATGTATTGTAGCCCCATGAGAAGAGGTTACCCTGATTTGTAACCGCGAGCACGTGCTTATCGCCGGCTACAATGTTGGAAAATTTCTCGGAGCTTGTGCTGTCAACAACATGCGAGGTTATTACCTCCTGCGGCCATGCCGCAAACGGAACCGCCGCGTAGTTTATGTTGTTAATACGTATTACCTTGTCGCCCCATCTGTTGATACCGAGCTGACCGTTAGAGTTATCACCCCATGAGTAAATCTTACCTTCACGGGTAAGAGCGTAGGAGGACTTCTCACCTACCGCGAGTGTCGTAACGTTTCTGAGCGGCTCATACGAATATGTACCGTCGCCATTATCTGTTCTTATCATTACCTGAACAGGATATGTACGGTCTATCTGAGTACCGTCGCCGAGCTGACCCTTGTCGTTGCGTCCCCAAGCCCATACTTCGCCGTATACGTTGATTGCGAGTGAATGATCACCCTTTGAAACAACCGTCGGCGGGATTTCGTCGCCGTCGGGTACGATGGCAATTTCAAAACCACCCGTATAACCTGCATACTTATGCTGCTTGTTAATAGTTTCAAGAGCATCCTTGCCTATAAGGGCTTCATAACCTGCCCATATACCTGTATTGTTATTGGTATCCTTCTCCTGCTCTGTGAGATACTGGTCTGTGTTGTGAGCATTAAATACCGTTGAACCGTACTGACCTGTGCCTGTTATCGGATAAATGACGAGGTATCTGCGGCTCTTGCCGTCCTTTGTAACGCCGCCCTCGGTATATGTGAAGGTTTCTGTTTTGATAATATCCGTGAATGTCGAATCCGTATCTCTCGGTTCTGTGACAGGCTGATCCTCCGCGCCCTTGTTCGCAACCGTTGCAATAAGCGGGTTGGAGGAGGTATATTCAAGGAAGCTGTTACCGTTTCTTATATCCTTTACCTTGTTAAGACCTGCATTGTCATAAGGGTCAAGGTAAAGCGGCCAATCGTTCGTTGCATCCTTTGCATCCCAGTCAAATCTGTAAACGGGGTATTCCTCCTCGTCCGAAAGGAGAGTGAAGCCCTTGTAGTCGTTGTTGAACATCTGGCTGACATCAAGATAGAGAAGCTGGTTCTCTGTTATGTCAATATGCTTGGGTACCTGATCGTAGTGATCCTCAACCGCGCCTGTGTTTCTGCTTACAACGTAAGCATTCTTGAATACGATTGACGGATACTGACGCTCACCGACCTGATACGGGAATATTCTCGTGGTAGTTGTGAAGTCACCGATCTGGTTATTGTCGTTTACACCCCACATATATACGTAACCCTCAAGGTCAACAACGCTTGAGTTTCTGCCGCCTGCGGACAGTGTGAATATGCCTTCGATATAAGGACTTATCTCGGAATCTACGCCCTCGTCCGTGGTATGCTGAGTTACAACGTGCTGCGGTGTGGAATAGTATACTGTACTCTTGTCATTTACACCTACAAGGCCGTTTGTGCCGTCGTTTCTGCCCCAAGCCCATACGCTGTAGCTCTCGTCACGGTTCTGCGTCTCCGTCTGACCGAGAAGCAGTGAATGATATGTACCTGCCGCTATGTCTATAATATACTTTACATCTCTGTCATACTGAGCTCCTGTTTGTGTGCTCTTGCTTATATCCGACGGCTTCGCCGAAAGGATAGGTGTATAGCTGTTAGCCTTTGAGCTGTTAATCTGGTAATCGGTATTGAGACCCGTACCGAAGACATCTGTCTCACCGTACTCCTTACTTGTCAGCATGAGCATATGGTGTGAGCCTGCAGCAATACGCGATATGTTGCCGATATATCTCTTATAGAGGTTGAAGTGCGCCTCTGTTGTAAGTTCATTTATTGTAGATGCGTCATAAACGCTGCCGATAACTATCTGGTAAGGCGCCATCTTTGTATCGGAGGTGCTTGCCGCGGTTGAGGAGCCGTTATAGCCCGCAACGCCGTACTGGTTGTAACCCCATACAAATACGTTGCCGTCTGCGCGGAGAGCTGCGGAGAAGTTATCGCCCGCAACAATCTGAATTATATTATTGAGATGTTCATCGGTCGGGTTTGACGCTGACTCTGCAGCGGTGTTGTCAATAAGACCGCTTGCAGCGGTTCCCTGCGTTACGCGTACAGCAGCCGCAAAGCCCTCTGTTGCGTTGAAGTCACCGTCAACGGTTGAGGATGTACCAAGCTGGTTGTAATTGTTGCGTCCCCAAACGTATACATGACCGTCCTTGGTAAGGGCTAAGCTGTGATATTCGCCCGCGGCAACTGCAACCGCGCCTTCCAGAGCAGCAAGCTTGGGAAGATGGGTTGTGCTGTCATAAATTATATTGCCGTCGCTGTCCCTGGTAAGAATCATTACCTGCTCGGGAGTTGCGCTGTCTGTGAGCAAGCCGTTACCGAGCTGGCCGTAGGTGTTGTCACCCCAAGCCCATACGTGACCGTTTGAGTCAACCGCAAGGCTGTGGTGTCCGCCCGCCGCAACGTCTGTAACGTTTGTGAGCAGGTTACCGTCAGCCTTTCTGATATGCTGCGGTGTGTTGAAGGACGTATTGCCGTTTGCAACCTGTGAGTGGTCGTTATAACCCCACGCGTAAACCGTACCGTCATACTTGAGCGCTACGGAGTGATTAAGTCCCGTCGAAACAATAGGTGTTGCAATCTCGGCTGTCTGGCCTGTGCCGTCGGTCGCCTTTGAGTTCGGGGTGTAGCGTCCGCCGTATACGTTTACAACGAACGCTCCCTGAGCTCCGGTTGACTTGTCAACAACAGTAATAGTCGTCATACCGCCTCTGTGGTATACATCGTCTATAACAGGCGTTATAGTCGCCACGCCGGCTGAAACGGTTATCTTTGCAACCGTTTCGTCTGACGAATAGAACTCAAGATCTGCTGCCAACGGAGCCGTGGAGGTATGCTGAATTTCATTGAAGAAGTTGAAGCCCTCCATGTATGTTTCTTGGAAGAGGGAAGAGTCAAGAGTAATAGTCTGACCCTCTGTTATTCTTACAAGTGAGTCTATCTTCTTGCCAGAGTAGGATACTGCCACGCTCGGACCGCCGTAGTAAATGCTTGTAGTTGAAGTGTCGTCTGAAACCTCGGCTCCTTTTATCTCGATAAGCTTAGCCTCTCTGTCACCTGCCTGACGCGGTGTTGACGCATACAGGAAGCCCGAATCGCCAAGCTGACCTTCGGTTGCGCGTCCCCAGGTGTAGATGTAGCCCATGTTCTCAGTCTGATTTCCTCTGAAAGCAACGAGGTGCTCACGGCCTGCGCCGAGATACCAGATATTATCAATCTGAGTATTTGTTGAGTTCTTTTCGTCTGCTTCACCTTTTAAGACAAGCGTCGGAGTGGTAACGTTTGTTGTGTTGCCGTTACCCATCTGACCTACACCGTTGTAGCCCCACTCATATATATTACCGTCCTTGGTAAGTACGGCGTTGCCGTTTTCAAGAGCGTGTACGCTTACCGCGTTTGAAATATTTGCGTAATCATTTACAAGCTGCGGATAGCGTCTGTCATTCGCGGTATCACCGTTCTTGCGGTATGCCTGCTGACCCCAGCCGTACACATTACCGTTCGCCTTCATGGAGATGAAGTGGTTTGTACCCGCTGATACGTCAACTACATTACTTATAAAGCGTTCCTTGGTGTTTATATCAGTTAACTTATCTGCCGTTATTACTCTGAACGGTCTGTACTTATTGGTATAGTAATTTGTTTCGTACAAGCCCCAATCGATTCTAATTGATCTTCTTACAACATAGCCAACACCGAGATAGCCGTCATTGCCATTGTAGCCCCATGCGTAAACCTGTCCGTTCTTTGTGAGCACGGCGTTTCTTTCGGTCATAGCCGAAAGCTTTATTACACCATCAAGCTGGGTTACATCATTTACGGTCATAACGGGCTGCGCTATATTAAAGGTTGCATGAGTTTCGTCATTTACACCGACCTGACCAACATGGTTGCGTCCCCATGCCCATACCTTGCCGTCCGCGGTAAGAGCCATTGCGTGATTTGCTCCCGCCTCTACCGCTACAACAGGCGAGGTCTGGTTGCCATCTCTGTCTGTGCCGCCGAGCTTATACTTGGTAATTGTAGTAGCGTCGCCGGCTGTTTCAGTCTTGACATCTACATAAACATATGACGGATAAAGCGTCGCGCCCTCGGTGTAGTTACCGAGCTGCTCATAATCGTCGCCGCCCCAAGCGTATACAACACCGCTCTTATGAACGGCGAGAGATACGCTGTCACCAGCCGCAACGTATACAATATCCTTTAATATATCGTAGTTGTAGAGAAGGTTGCCTTCCGCGTCCTTCTTTTGTGTTACGCCGTCGGTGTCTAATATAGGTGTTCTGAGCTGAACTCTTACGGGGTATGCGCGGTTTACGGTTGTGCCGTCGCCGAGCTGACCTTTGTTGTTATAACCCCAAGCCCATACAGTACCGTCCTCCTTGAGCGCAATGGTATGGTAATTACCCGCGGCTACCATAGGAACTGCGACTGTTGACTTGCTTCTCTTAACTCTTAAAATGAAGCTGCCTGTATATTCAACTGTTTCGCCGTTATTTGTCGTTGTATATGTAACTTGAATTGTTGTTTCGCCGAGCTTGTTATTAGCAGGTGTGAGCGTATCTGTCTTTGCGCTTGTGTTAATTGCAGAAGCTGTTACAAGCGAGGTGTCAACAGGTGTTACCGTAACGTTTGCAAGCGTTGAATCAAGCGTGCCGAGATCGCCGCTGTAATCATGATCATAATACTTAACGTTAAAGCCGCTCTCATAGTTCACATACGCCTTGTCAAGATTTAATTCAAGCGTCTGCTCCTGACCGATTGTCATTACAACCGGCAGCTTGTTTGAAGCGTTATATGTTGTCTCGGTCGTTCCGTTGGTCTTAAGCTCCGCATAGTCGAGGAGAAGCGTTCTGTTCTCGTCTGCGCCGACCTGAACAGGTCTGTTCTGCATAGCGCGATACACAGTATGAGCGGTGCCGTTGTTTTGCACAGCACTGGTGTATATATAATAATCCGGATTCGCATTGACGTAATATACATCAGTCAGATTGGTGTCTTTACCCGTCTGACCGTAGAAGTTACGTCCCCATGAATAGATGAAGCCGTCGGAACGGATGGTGTACATCGCGTAGCTTCCTGCCGATACGCTCCATGAGTTGTCAAGGTAGTAAACATTCGCGGAGCTCTTGTCCGATGATACGCTGTCACCCTTTACAACCTGTGTAGGTGTGGCTTTGTTCTGGTATTCAGCACTCCAAACTTCCCAATAAGTATCATGGTAGCGATCGTATCTGTATGTGCCGTCACCAATCTGGCCGTACTCATTATAGCCCCAGGTATAAACGCTGCCGTCATATGTTACAGCAAGTGAGTTGTGACCGCCTGCGGAAATGCCTACAACGGTTTCTTCCGCACCGCTGTGGTCTTTTACTGATAATACTTTTACAGGTGCGCTCTGACTCGGAAGTGCTGTCGGGGTATTTCTGTCACCGTCCCAATAATGATTACCGTGATATTGGCGTGACTCCTGTTCCTGATAGCCAAGCTGACCCCAGTAAGCATAACCCCATGAATACATGCTTGCATCGGTTGCGAGCGTGAGCATGTGGTTAAAGCCTGCGTCTATATCAACGATATTTCTGAGGTACTTCCTTGAGCCCTCGTTCTTGTTTGTGAGATAATATGTTGCTGACTGACCGGCAAGCACCTGCATAGGAACAGGTCTTGTAAGCGTGTCGCCAATGCCGAGCTCGTAATTTGCGTTATAGCCCCATGTCCATACTGTACCGTTTGCCTTGAGAGCCGAGGAGAATACATCGCCCGCCGAGATATCGATTACATCCTGCATGTACCAGTAATCATTCTCAGCAGCGCTTTCGCCGCGGTATACTTGCTGAGCCGACGCGATATATGTCGGAGTTGTGTAGCCGGATACGGTGCTGCGGAAGATCTGGTCTGATTTGCCTGTATCACCATTACCGAGCTGACCGTACTCGTTGTTACCCCAAGCGTATACAAGTCCGTCGTTTGTAAGTGCAAGAACGTGGTATGAACCCGCGTCTACTCTTGCAACATTCATAAGCGGTATATAGTTTGCGGTGTAGGTTGTCACACCGTCGGTTGTTGACTCGCTATCCTTGGCAAGTCTTGTAACTACTCTCTGCGCGATGTTGCTCGAAGCAACCTCTGCCGGCGTCTTGCCGAGACCGAGCATACCGTTCGAGTTCGTACCCCATGAGTAGAGGTAACCCAAATTATCTACCGCGAACGATACGTTATTGCCTGCGGCTACGTAGATTATATTGTCAAGCGTCTTTGTTATCTTGTCGCCGTTGCCGTCTGTCTTAATCGTGCCGTCTGTGTCATAGTCATAAACGAGTACGCGGACGGGGTAGGTGGTATAGGAGAGCGGACGGTCTGTTCCGTTATAGATTAAGCCGTCGCCAAGCTGACCTGAGGTAGCAAGTCCCCAAGCCCATACGCTTCCGTCGTCCTTAAGAGCAACTGCGTGCTCAACGCCGCCCGATACCATAGGCGATGCAATTCTGGCATTTGTTGCGTCACCCTTTTTCTTAACGGTTACGCTTATTGCCGAGGTTATAACAGTGCCGTCCGTAAGCGTTGCCGTTACAGTTACGATAGCGTTACCTGTGTGTACGCTCTCGCCTGCCGCGGGTGTTACAGGTGTAATCTTACCTGTTGCGTCTACCGTTACGATGTTCTCATTTGAGGATTCGTAAGTGTATGTTGCGCCCGTTATTACCTCGTTTGTATCATAGTTTTCAAGATTGAAGCCGTACTGGTGATGTCTTGTTGTCTTTGAAGCGTCAATCTGAATTGTATCCTCATTTGTTATTGTTGTTATGTATGGAATAAGGTTATCGCTTGAATCATAGAAGCGGAGCAGGTCTTCATAACGTTCACCTGTGAAGGTCGGAGCGCTAACGTCTGTCTGATCAAATGTACCTATCTGCCACTTGTCATTCTTACCCCAGGTGTAAACATAACCATCGCTCAAAACCGCAACGGTGTTGTTTGTACCCGCCGCAACAGCTGCAACGAACTGGAGATAGTCTGTGTTATCCGCTTCACCATTCTTAACCTTAATCGGTAGAGTTTCATTTGCTGTCGTATTGCCCTGACCGAGCTGGTTTACATTATCCTGGCCCCATGCCCACAGGAAACCGTCCTTATCAATTGCGAAGGACTGGTTAGCTCTTGCCGATATAGCCGTTACGGTATTGAGCTTACCTTGGGTATTACCGTTTGCTCTGTCTTCTGTCGTGATATTTCTTACCTGAACAGGCGCATAGTGCTTTGAGTTGTTGTCAGTTGTCCATTCACCAAGCTGACCGTTGGTGTTAAGACCCCAAGCCCATACATAGCCCGTCTTTGTCATTGCCAGAGCATGCTTCGCGCCCGCAGCTATCATTGATACATTCTGCAGGTAGTCGCTGCCGGCAGGAGCTACGTCCGTGCTTTCAGCGGGGCTTTCGCCTCTCTTTACTTGTACCGGTGTTACCTTGGAAACATTTGTGCCATCGCCAAGCTGACCTGAGGTTCCAAGACCCCATGTATAAACTGTTCCGTCATTCTTGAGCGCCATCGCAAATTCTTCGCCCGCGGCGATAGATACAATGTCACTCAGGTAGTAATCGTTATTATCGTAAGCGTTAGTACCGCTTTCACCCTTTAACACTTGTACAGCGTAGGTGCTGTTTGTCTTTGTGCCATCACCAAGCTGACCCTGTGAGTTCACACCCCATGACCATACGTAGCCGTTCGCATCAAGAGCGAGCGAGAAGTTCGCGCCTGCCGCTATGCCTATAATATTCGGCAGCGGCTGATACTTAACATCGTCTGTTGCTCCCGACGGATCAGCGAGGTATACAACTTCCTTGACAATGCTGCTTGAATTGTCAGCCGAGTGGTAACCGAGCTGACCGGAGCTGTTAAGACCTGCCGCGTATACGTGACCGTTGCTGCCGAGAACGAGCAGGTGGCTATCGCCGGCTGCGATAGCTATTGCCGACGGATTTGCCGGATGACCGTTAGCTTGTGAGAAGGTACTTGCCCAGTCGTGGTCACCGTCTGTGAACCTAACCTCAACAGGATGTGAACGACGTACATATGAGCCGTCACCAAGCTGACCTGAAGCGTTTGTGCCCCAAGCCCATACAGTACCATCTGCCTTGAGCGCAGCCTGGAAGTCAACGCCCGCCGCGAGTGTTGACGCTACAATGCTTTCAAGTGTTGAATCCGAAACTGTTACTGTGAAGGTACCTACATAACCGTTTCTCTGATTTCTGAATGTGATTACAGCCACGCCCACGCCTACTGCTGTGATGTGCGCGCCGTTTGTATACGTGCCGCCGCTTGTGATACCGGCAACAGCAGTATTTGAAGATGAATATTCTATCTGGCTTATATCCGTGTTTATGAGCTGACCCTTATCAGCGGCGTTGAGTACGTTAAAGCCGATAAGATACTGCTCCTGAATGTTTTCTATATCAACATCGATTGTACCGTTTATATTAAGAGTTATATATCTCGGCAGAACACTTTCGGGCTGCGGAGTAGTACCGTCATAGCTTATGATTGCCTTCTGGAAGGAGAGGGTTGTTGAATCCGTGTCGCCGACCTGAACGGGCACGCTTGACTGCGTAACCGTTACGGTACCGAGCTGACCCAAATCGTTAAGACCCCATGCCCATACGTATCCGTCATCTCTGATAACAACCGCGTGGTCGTGACCCATTGACGCGCGGAATACGTTTTTAAGCTGAGAATCAGCGTCAGCATTAAAGCTTCCGCCCTTTAGTACCTGAATGGGAGCGGCTGCGTTAATCTTAGAGTCGTTTCCGAGCTGACCGTTCGTGTTCTGACCCCAAGCATAAACCTTGAAGTTTGTATCTGTTATAACAAGCGTCTGATTGCCGCCTGCGGTTACGCCGTAGATGTTTGAAAGATAGAGAGTACCGCCTACGTCTGTTCTGTTCATGTAATCCGTCTCGCCCGCAAGTACGCGAACCGGAGTTATTGAATATGTATCTGTAAAGTCGTCGCCCTGACCGAGCTGACCGTAGGTGTTGTCACCCCACGCGTACACTGCGCCGTCGTTTGTTACGGCAATGCTGTGGCTCATGCCTGCGGCAACATATTTAACGTTTGAAAGTCCGCTGATGGCATCCGGTACGGGGTCGTCATCACCGACAACCGTTGTACTTCCGCTGCCACCGCCGCCCGAGGACGGAGCTCTGCCGAGCTGGCCGTAGTTATTTCTTCCCCAGGTGTATACCTGTCCCGAAGTGTTTACGGCAAGGTTATGCGTGTCGCCTACGGCTATTGACTTAATCGACGACAGATTGTTAATCTTTCTGAAGGAAGCTGATGAAGGAGCAACGGCATCATTGCCAAGCTGACCGTAGGTGTTTTCTATGCCGTATGAATATACGTCGCCATTTGTATCGAGTATGAGCACATAACCGATACCTGCCTGTACATCCTGTACCGCAGCGCCCGAGTAGCCTGTTACATTTGTTGCCTCAAAGAGGTTTGTGGTACCGTCTATGATTGACAGACCCCATGTGTACATTGTACCGTCGCTCTTAATCGCGAATACAAATTCGTCATTCGCAGATAGATATACAATACCTGTAATCGGGTCACCATGGTCATCTAGCACCTGAACGGGATAGCTTCTTGAAAGTACCGAGCCGTCGCTTATGCCTATACCGAGCTGACCCTTTACATTGCTGCCCCATGTCCAGAGCGTACCGTCCTCCTTGAGAGCGATTGAGAAGTTCTTGCCCGTTGCAACTCTTGCGCTTGTCGGGAACTTCGTATCGCCGTTTACGGTTACTGTTACATACGCCTTATAACCCTCGGGGCTTGTGATTGTTACAACCGTCGGACCTGCCATCTTCGGATCAAGATTATCACCGCTGAAATCAGCAACTCGCTTATCCGAGGAATCAAAGTCTATTGCGGAAGCATCGCCGACAGGTGTGATTATATCATCTGCAAAGAGGTTGAAGCCTACTATTCTCTTGTTCCAAATCTTATTTCTGTTGAACTGAACATACTGATCTGTACCAATTTCGAGATAATCGGGTGAGTTGAAGGTTTCTACCGTACCGCTTGTATTCTTAATTTCAACATCGTCAAATACAAGCGTTCTTACCTCGTCCTTATCAACCTGAACAGGGATATAGGACTTGATATTTGTGCCGTCACCAAGCTGACCTGAAGCGTTTTCACCGGCGGTAAATACCTTACCGTCACGGTTCATAACAGCAACGTTCTGATCGCCAAAGTCTGCTATGAACGCGTCATTAAGCTCAAGCACCGCGCCTATATCCGATCTTGCGGTATCATGTATACGCACCGGCGACATAGCGTTTATAACGCTGTCAATACCGAGCTGGCCAAGGTTGTTCTTACCAGATACATACATGAGGTTTCCATTTACATCCGCGTTTGACGCGCCGATATATGCGCTGGAATCGCCGCCTGCGGCTATTGTGTAAATATTCATGCTGTTAACATCTATCAAAACAGGTGTCGGTGTATCTGTTATAGCACCTGTTCCAAGCTGACCGTACTGAGCGTCACCCGCGCCGTATACCGTATAATCGTTTGTTCTTATAAGCGTATGGTTCTTGCCTGCCCTTGCCTCTACCACGCCGTGCATGAACTCGCTGTCATATTCCGTTACTGCGGCATTATCGCCTCTCTGAACCGCGATAGGAACATACGCATATTCCTTGCCGTCGTATGCCTTATATGTATAGCTTGCTGTATGCGCCGGCTCTATACCGAGCTGTCCGTAGTTGTTCGCGCCCCAAGCGTATACGCTGCCGTTATCGGAAATTGCGAACGCGTGATCGTCGCCCGCCTCAATCGATACAATGTGGCTTAAGCGGTTCTGAACGTTCTGCGTATATCTTTCCGTCACGGTTGTAAGCGAGGTTGTATTGAAGTAATCACCCGAAGCAACTGCGCCGGCGTTTACATACTTAGGATCAGCTACCGCGGTAGTGTTTACTCTGTAAGAGTTTGCAAGCATACCATTGTCATTTACACCCCATGAGAGAACGTGACCGTTCCTGTCAAGCGCGAGAGCGTAATCCTTGCCTGCCGCAATTTCAACAATACCCGAGAGGTAATACGTGTCAACATTGGTTGTAGTCGCGCTTGTACCCGATCCTGAGGTTACGGTAGTGGTTACGGTTGTCTTTATATCGGCGTTTGTACCGAGAACCTGTACCGGCTGATAAGCCGTGTGCGCCGCCGTGCTGCCGTCACCGAGCTTACCGTTTACGCCGCTGCCCCAAGCCCAGACGCTGCCGTCTGTCTTAAGAGCGAGAGCGAAGTCATAACCAGCCGCGATTGCAACTACATTACCGAGCGTGCCGAGACCGTTTGAGTCGGCAACCTGAAGCGGCTCTGACCACTGCGAAATTCTCGTCATTGTTTCAGTCGGTGTCTGAGCGAGCTTTTCAATCTTTCCGTCAGCGTCGGTTGTGGTATAACCTATACCAAGCTGACCCGAAGCATTGTTGCCCCAAGTCCATACCGTACCGTTTGCCTTGAGGGCAATTGTGAAGTCATGTCCCGATGCAATCATCGGAACTGCTATCTTGTCATCCGAAACGAAGGTTTCATTATCAAAGTTAAGTCCTGTGGTAATATTCTTGTCCTTATAAATATCCGCCACAATCAGACCCATGAAGCCTGTCGCAGTATCGGTTACCGTTACGGTTACCTTGCCGTAATCCTGATCAACGGAAGGATTGGTCGGTGTGATAACTCCGCCTGCCGTTACTGTGGCAATTCTCGGATCTGATGTCTTGTATGTATATGTGCCGCCGTTTGCCGCAAAGTTTAAGAGTCTTTGGTCATTGGTGTTGTAATCAGTTGACGAGCTGTTTGCGGTTATGTATCTGCTGTCCTCGTGAAGGTTGAAGCCCGGCGTGTACTTAAGAGCGATTGTGTTTGCAGTAGGAATGTTATATGTGTCGCTCTTTGTCATTCTGATGTGGTTTGCGTTGTCTTCTATATTAGTGAAGGCGAGAGCATAGTAGTCCACAGGACCTACCTTATGCGCTCCCTGATAATTTTCATTATTTGCGTAATCGTAGTTGATGAAATCACCTATCTCGCCGACGGTGTTCGTACCGAACGCCCATACAGTACCGTCCTTCTTGAGTATAGCCGTATGGTTTTCACCCTCTGCTACGGCTGTAATGTCAGCGAGATATGTTGTGCCGTAGGTGCTGTAATCGCCGCTGACAACACGGGTTGCTACCGTAAGATCTGTCGTGTTGGTATTGCCGAGCTGATAATAACCGTTATCGCCCCACATATAGAGCTCCTCGCCCTCAGTGATTGCGGCGGTATGATTGTAGCCGGCGGATACCGATACTACGTCATCAATAGCGTCCGTCGTATTTTCAAGCACCTTGCGCCACTCGTCATTCTGAGTTGTGGTATTGTCGCCAAGCTGACCCTGCGTATTTACACCAACGGTATACGCGTTGCCGTTTGAAAGAAGTACAATGGTGTGGTTTGTACCCATATCTGCCTGAACGACGTTCTGGAGATATACGTTGGGTATATTGCCTGTAAGAAGTGTGCTGTCATCGGTTCTGTTTACAACCTGCTGAGCAATCGTTTTGTGGTATACGCTGTTTTCCTTACTGTCGCCGACATTTACCCTTTGACCCGAGGGAGTGCTGAGAACAGCCGCGCTGTTAGCCGTCAATCTCTCGCCGTAGCCAAGCATACCCGAGTCGCCGCGGCCGAAGGTGTAAGCCGTACCATCGGCGCGTACTATTACTGTACTGTCGCCGCCTGCCGCTATGCCTACGATAGCGTGAGCCTCTGTTCCGTTCCAGCCGTTGTTAAGCTCCTTGACAAGGCGCGGACGGGCAAAGCTTGTCTCGTTGCCGGTATAGCTGTAAATGCTGTGTACACCCGCCGTACCGTTGCCGAGCTGACCATAGCTGTTTGAACCCCAAGCCCAGACATTGCCGTTTTTGTCAAGGGCAAGCGAGTGGTTCTGACCTGCCGCTACGGCTACAATATTGCCGAGGTATACGGTACTTGTACCCGTAGTCTTTATAACCTGAACGGGACGCGACGAGTTTGTGGTGGTATTGTTACCGAGCTGACCGTAGCCGTTGTAACCCCATGTCCATACATAGCCGTCAGCGTCAAGTGCGACTGCGTGATTTCCGCCTGCCGCTACCGCTACTATGTTATCAATATGGCTGTCGGCCGCCGCCGCCGAAGCGGCTTTTACAACCTGAACGGGGTAGTATGAATTTGAAGTTGTATTGTCGCCAAGCTGACCTGAGGAGTTATCACCCCAAGCCCATACCGTGCCGTTGTCCATAAGGGCAACGGAGAAGTTTTCGCCCGACTTGAGCATCGGGATAGTTATCTTGTCTGCTCCGGTCTTTCTGACCTCAACCGTCATCGCGCCCTTATATGTGCGCGCAGTTTCAAGAAGTCCTGTGTAAAGACCTCCGTTGGGAACTGTTATTGTTGTTTCATATGTAATTAGGGTTGAACCGTAAATACCGTTACTGTTAGCCGTTACAACACCCGCGCTTGAAACTGTTGCAACGTCCTCGTTTGACGAAGCGTAGGTTACGGATGTTGAAACTGTGCCTGTCGCATTGTAAGCAGTTACAAATTCAAAGCCCTGCTTATGCTCATACTGCAAAGTACCGATATTAAGCGTATCTCCTACCGCTATGATTTCAACAGGGTCATGATTTAAAGCCGTCAGTATATCCGATGCTCTGTCACCTGTCTGAACGGGGATGGAGCTGTTTACTCTATAGCCGTTGCCGAGCTGACCGTTGCGGCTAAGTCCCCATGACCAGATTGTGCCGTCACGAAGCATAGCGGTATTGTAATACATTCCGCCTGTAATCTGAACCACGTCCTCAAGATATGTGTCTGCGGAATATACGTTCTCGCCCTTTACTACTCTTGCGGGCGTGTTGGTGGTAAGTTCACTGCTGTTTTGACCAAGCTGTCCGTAAACGGTGTTTACACTGTTTACATTCCACCTCTCACCATTCTTTATGCCGTTTGAACCCCAAGTATACGTCTCATGATTATCGCCGTTCTTAACAAGCGCCATACCTGTGTTACCGCCCATTGAAACAGCGGTTACATTGGTGAGACCCATAACCTTTACGGGACGGTTTGAATTGCTGTCCGCGCCGTTGCCGAGCTGACCCCATGTGCCTGTGCCCCAGGTTGCCGCGTATCCCTCATCGTTATACTGGGTTGTATCCTTAGTAGTTGCATCTGATGTTGTCTTTCTTGCAAGCGCGATAACCGAAGTTGTGTCAAGAGTAGCGGAATTTCCTATATCTCTTGATGTTCTTTCGTTATTAACCGCGCCAATTTGAATATCGACAATATTTTTCAGATATTTATCCGGCGAGGTCGTTTCACCCTTCCATACCTGAAGGGGATATGCGATTGAGCTTGTCGTTGATGAGAATTCGTTTGCAAGCGCGCCGTTGGCATTCGAGCCCCATGACCAAACCGTTCCGTCAGCCTTTATAACGTATACGCTGTCGCCCGCAGTTCTTACAGAAACCGCGTTGTTAAGATAGCCGCCGGCATAGGGACCTACTACCTGCTGCGCGCCCGTTGTGCCGTACTCTGACCATAAATACCAAGTATAAGACCAACCATGATTCCATGGTGTGCTTACATAGTATGAGTCTGCCGCTCTCCATTCATTATATTCCCAGTGGGCGGGTATTTCAAAGTTAATCCATGAACTGCCGCCTATACCACGTCCTTCTGAGGTAAGAGAGTCCTTCCTGTTAATACCCAGTTTCCCTGTGGGACCGTTATTTCCCCATGACCAGACTGTTCCATCCGATTTAACTGCATAGGAAACATCATCGCCTGCCGCAATTGATATTACATCGGACAGATTTTTGGTGCTGTCACTGTTAAGCTTAACGAGGACTGGCGTTACAATACCATAGCGTCTATTCTGGTTTGCAGACGTTACTCTCTCCTCGTAGCTTGTATTACCGTCATGACCTGTTTTTGTAACTATATTACGCTGATAATAGTCTCCCCAGACAATGTTAATAGGCTCGGTATAACCCCAGATATATACGTTACCGTTCTCTGTGAGCGCAAGAGAATGTCTCTTACCTGCGGCAATAGATTTAATTACTACACCATCGGGGATATTTACCTTAACAGGATATTCAAAATCATTTCTCTCTTCATTATTCACTGCCGGATGGCTGCCGGGAGCATCATTACTTCTTATTCCGTTGCCGAGCTGACCGTAGGTGTTTGAACCCCAAGCCCATACCGTACCGTCCGATCTCAATGCGAGCGTGTGGTTGTCGCCCGAAACAATCATCGGCATTACGTTTGTGCCGAGTTCCTTTACGGACACCTCAAGTACACCCACATAATTGGTGAGTGTGTTGTAAAGCGTTATGTATGTTGACGCGTATCTGTGACCGTCGTTCGGGGTAATTCTAATAATGTCGTCTGTGTAGCTTCCGCCGTTAAAGGTTGATACCGAAACGAGCGATGTATCTATCGAGGTGGCCGTAATTCCGTCATAAACGCTCTGAACTGTGATACCGCCCGCGCCGTTCATACCAAACTGGTCATACCAGTCAAGGTGGCTCTGCTTCTCGGCAGGGTACTGTGTATCCTTGTCGGTCGTGTCGTCATAGATTGCGTTGAATCCGACCATATGATTGTCATATATATTTGCCTTGTCGATTTCTATATACTGCTCCTTTGTAAGAGTTATCTTCTGCGGGAGCGGATTTGTGCTGTCATAAGTTGTTGTGATCGTGCCGTTTGTATAGAGTCTTGCCGAGTCTACAACTTCTGCTCTGTCCTCTCTTAAGCCTGTCTGAACCGGAGTTGCCCTGTTTACGCCCGAATAGTCACCCGCGCCGTAATATGTTCCGCTGTTAAGACCCCAGGAGTAAATGCTTCCGTCATATCTTACAGCCGAAGCGCTGCTGCCGTTTATGGTTGTATTTGTAACCCAGCCGAGAGTAGTTGTAACGTCGTCGTCATAGAAGCTCTCGCCGCGATTTACATAGGTGGGGGAGAAGGTGTCGGATGTTACCTCTAAGCCGAGCTGGTTGTTATTAGCCTGACCCCAAGCATATACAAAGCCGTTATAGCCTACCGCCAAGGACGAGTTCTTGCCCGCCATTACGTTTACAGCCTTCGTACCTGCTTGAGAACCAAGATTTACATAGGTTGTTCCGTCATATGTGGCCTGTACCTTTACAGGTCTGTTTGACTTGGTCACGCCCGCGGTAGCTCCGTCGGGAATAACCGTTCTGTCAATTCCGAGCTGGTTGTTGGAGTTTGAACCCCATGCGTAAACCTCACCGTTATCTCTTAAAGCAAGGATATGATTTGATCCCGAGGAGAGGTCTATAATATTACGCAGGTAGTCGGTAATGCTGTCGCCGATGATTGCCGCCGCAGCCGCCTGCGTAGGAGCAAGAGCCTCGTTGTCAAGACCCTTACCGATCTGGCCGTAGGTGCAGTCACCCCAGCTGAAGACGTTACCGTCGCGGCGGAGAGCCGAGATGGTTCTGTCTGTGATCGTTATATCTATAAAGTCGTTGAGAGCACCGTCCACATTGTCACCCGCGGAAGCACCCTTTACTGTGTATGCGGGGTATTCGCTGTACTGAGCAGAGGTTGAGGTAGACTGTGAAGCCTTCAGCTCGATACCCTTCTGACCATAGGTGTTGTCGCCCCATACGTATACAACACCGTCAGCGCCGATTGCCGCACTGTTTACCGCGCCCGCCGCAACTCTCTCTATGCCCGAGAGATTGCCGGTGCCGCCGATACCCTTTACGAGCGTCGGATATGTCGCGGCAGTCGTTCCGCCGATACCGAGCTTACCCTTTGTATTGTCGCCCCAAGCGTATACGTTGCCGTCATTTGTAACCGCAAGCACATGGCTGTCGCCCGCGGCTACGTACTTAATACCCGTAAGGTTTTCAGAAGCGGACTTCTTAACCTGAACAGGATATGCAACCGTGCCCCATGTCCAAAGCGTACCGTCGGACTTCAGAGCATATATCGCGCTGTTTGTTGAAACAACCATGGGCGCTGTTACATCGCCGTCAGGCTTAACAATAATTACAAATGTGCCGTAGTAGCCGGTCACATCGTTCTTTGCTGTAATAACCGCCTCGCCGTAACGTCTTGCATGGTTAACGGTAATATCAGCATAATAATTGCCTGCGCCGTCGTCTGTTCTTGTAACTGTTACAAGCTGCTCGTTAGAGGAGCTGAATACAAGGTCAGAGCTAAAGTCTGTTGTCGGGTGCGGGTTAACGTCCTTTAACAGGTTAAAGCCGAGATATTCCTTATCTATCATACCGTTTGCGCCGTTGAGCGTCAGACGGAGTGTTTCGCTGTTATTGAGATATAAGTAGTTGGGCAGGTTGTCTGTCTGAACTGTTCCGTTTACAGCGTATTCCTGGAAGCCGAAAATCTTTGCCGGTGTTTCGCCCTGGAAGATAGGCTCGTATACGTTGCTCAGAAGCAGACCTACGCCCGTATAACCCCAGCCGTATACACTACCGTCATAGCGCATTGCCATTGAATCGGTTTCACCGGGGAAGGAGCGTGTAATCTTCTGGAGTGTGGTTGAATTATTGTCTATTACGCTTGTCTCACCGGGGAGTACGTTTGTCGCGTATACGGAGCTTGCAGCGTGGCTCGTATTGTCGCCGCCGATACCAAGCTGACCGTTTGCGTGTGAACCCCATGAGTAATTTTCGCCGTTTTCCGTTACCGCATAGCTTGCAGAGCCTGCAGCGGAAACGTATATTATATCGGTAAGAGGCGTACCTGCGTCGGTAAGCACCTTGACGGGCGACTGTGCAGTTATATAGATGCCGCCGTTGCCGAGCTGACCTACATTGTTTGCGCCCCATGCATATGCCTCATGACCTCTTGTTGAAATAACGGCGTGGTCTGTAGCCATATCCACATAAAGACCATCTCTGAAATATGTAAAGCTTGCGCTCTTTTCGCCGCTTGTTACCTGCATAGGTCTAAGCGATCTTGAAATGCTTGAATTGTTGATACCGAGCTGACCCTTGGAGTTGTCGCCCCAAGCGTATACGTAACCGTCCGCTCTTACCGCTACGGACGAGTTGCCGCCCGCCGCGATCTCAACAATGGAGCTCAATCTCTCCGTACCCTCAAGACCCGCGACTATCTGCGGCGAAACAACTACAAAGTTATCGTCAACGGTGTAATAAACCGTGTTGTCGCCGTCTGTATATGACTCTACATGGAACGGCTCGGGGATATACGCCCAACGCGATTCTGCGTTATATTCCTCATGCAGCTCTGTATCGTCATCAGTGTCCGTAGTCGTCTCTCTGTGGTAACCGCTCGATTCATAACCATATTTATTCTGTGTAAGTGTTACGTCCTTGGCGTTACCTATTTGTCCCTTGTTGTTAAGTCCCCATGCCCAAACGTTGCCGTTCTCGTCGAGAGCCAGCACATGCGCGCCTGTTAGATTGCGGTTCATAAGATCGAGCGGTGTGGAATAATCCGCCTTTACCGCCTCGTCCTGAGCAGCAGTATATCCTGCAAAGCCCTCGTTTACGCCTGTTGCTGCGGAAACAGATACAATCTTCGCGTCAATATTTATCTTTGTCGGGAGATAAACGTCGTTGTTTTCCTGTATTCTTATATAGTCGATGTGGTCATGCATACGGTACTTCTGCTCATTATCGGGAGTACCTTCGGGGTAGTCACAGTTGCCCCATCTTGACTGTCTGCCGACCTCTTCCTTGTCGTATCTGTTCCATGTGCCGTTACCGAGCTGACCGTACTCGTTCCAGCCCCAGGTGTATACGTCACCCGTTGTCGAAACGGCAACTGAAAACTTATTACCTGCGGAAATCGAAATAAATCTTACGTCTGTTATCTGATTATTGTCATCATAGACCTGAACCCTGGCGGGATACTCTGTATTGTTTGTCTCACCATTGCCGAGCTGACCACGATCGTTCATACCCCATGACCAGATTGTACCGTCAGACTTAAGGGCAAGTATATGGTCTGTACCTGCCGCTATCATAGGAACGACAATCTTTTCATCGGGGATTTGTCTTATGCCGACCTTGAGTATACCCGAATACTCGCTGCCGTCAGCAGCGTTCTGTGTAACAAGTATGGAAACTTCGCCGTAACGCTCCGAGGTTGCGTCTGCTGATTTTATAATCCATTCCGCGCCGACCATTTCGCTCGCGCCGATACCGTTATCCATAGATGTCATGTTGTAGCCCGATGCCGGCATCGGAGTTGTTTCCTGTGCATCTAAGACTATCAGGTTAAAGCCGCTCTCAAAACGCTCGTCAACAGAGTCAATTCTGAGCTTCTGATCTATATTTATATAGAGCGGGTTGGGGAGAGGGTTATTCGTGTCGGGAACATATGTTTCAAGAACATTATCCGATGCGTCCAAAAGCTCTGCGCGCTTAATTTCAAGCGTCTTGGAAAGCTTCTCACCCGTCTGAACAGCGCTTGAGCGCTGGGTGGTTGAGAAATCACCGAGCTGACCGGAGCTGTTGCGGCCCCATGACCATACAGAGCCGTCTCTCTTTACAACCGTCACATGAGCCGCACCCGCCGTAACGGAAAGCGCCTCACGGAAGTACAGGTCGCCTGTACTTGAGCTGTCACCCGAGGAAACCTGTCTCGGATAATAATATTGGTTATTTGTTTCAGTATCGCTTGCTTTAAGCGACCCTCTGCCAATCTGTCCCTCATCGTCAGTACCCCATGCGTATACAGTACCCTCTATAGTGGAAACTACGGTGTGCTTGCCGCCTACTGATATATCGATAGGCTTCTGCTGATACATATAGTCTGCGTCACCGTATGCCGCATTTATAAGTACAGGCACATTGGACGATGTGGTTGTACCGTTTCCGAGCTGACCGTAATAGTTGTCGCCCCAAACAAATACTTCATTTCTGTTGTTGATCGCGCCGGAATTTCTTTCACCGGCGGAGATTTTTATGATATTTTCAAGATACCATACACTGCCGTCAGACTGGTCGGATTCACCCTTCCAAACCTCGGCGGGAACGTAGGTATTGCTTCTTATCTGTGTTCCGAGCTTACCATTTGATACATCGCCCCATGCAAACACCTTACCGTCGCGGCGAAGAGCCATTGAGTAGTAATCGCCTGCCGCGATAGCTACGATATTTTCGAGATATTCTTCTTTGGCCGCGCTGTCTCCCTTTAATACAAGATTCGGATAAAGCACATCGCCGTCTGAGCCGGAGCTTACTTCGCCGTTACCGAGCTGACCGTAATCGTTTGCGCCCCAAGCGTAAACACGACCGCCTCTTGTCAGCGCGAGCGAATGGTTCTTGCCTGCCGCAACAGCAACTGTTTCCTCCAGGGTGTCATAGCGCGTCAGATTTACATATACGGCGAGGTTTGAGCTGTCTTTTGAACCATCGCCAAGCTGACCGTGATCGTTAAGACCTACGGCCATAATCTGATATGAGTTACCAACCATAAGAAGGTGGCTTTCACTCGCCGCAATATCTATAATGGAAAGCATTGTCGAAGAGCCTGTTTTTTCCGAATCCGGCATAACGCGCACCGGTGAGGTGCGGTTCGTATTTGTGCCGTCACCGAGCTGACCGTAATCATTTGCGCCCCAGGTCCAGACACTGCCGTCAGCTTTCAGAGCCGCGGTAAAGTTTTTGCCCGCTACTACCTTCGGTGTTGCGTTCTTGCCGTCAGGAGTAATTTCAATTACATTTGTCCAGACGGTTTTGCCGTTCTTTACCGCGCGTACTGTCGCGCTGCCGTAACGTCCGCCGCCCGTGGCTTTGATAAGACCTGTCTGGTCTATCGTCACAATGTCGGGATTATCCGATATAAATGTAACGCTTGACATATCGGGACTTGCGTTACCCGCACCCGAGTCGGGATATATCTCATAAAGGTGCGTAAGTGAGAAGCCCGGATGGACTATGCTTTCCGCCTTTGTAAGGTCAAGCTGCAGCGTACTCGTCATATCCATTACGTGCGTAACGGGAATATAGTTATATTCACCGTCTATATATTGAGAAGCGTCACCGTCGTAATTTGTAATTTCACCCGATGCCGCCGTGTATCTTCCATAGTTAAAGAGGTATGTTTCCGCTTTTTTCTCGCCGGTATAAACAGGGTAGTCAAAGTCGGTCATGCCGGAGTTACCGATCTGACCGTAATCGCCTTCACCCCAAGTGAGAAGGTTGCCGTTATTGTCCATCGCAACGGTAAAGTCATTACCCGCGCTGATGTCACGGATACCTGTGAGTACCGATGTGGTGCTGTCCTGAGGAACCGCGGGGTCTGTTTCACCGGCTGCAACTGCGTTTGCAACCGTGTACGCGTGAGAGATGCCCTGCTCGTCAACAACCGTACCCCAAACCGAAACGTTGCCGCTGTAATCCACAGCCGTCATGTGGTCAAAGCCGACTGAAATCTGCATAATGTTTGCGAGCTCATAGTTGGGATCATAGTTCCAAGCCGCATACACTATTACAGGCAGAGCCGAATACAGATTAGCGAAGCTGCCACCGCCAAGCTGTGAGTACCGGTTGTCACCCCAGGTAAATACCTTTGTGTTGTCACCAATTGCCGCAGAGTTATTGCCCTTTGCGGAAATTCTCGAAATATTTTCTATATAATAACCGTCGGCGCTGCCTGTTGTAGCGTCGCCCTTGAATACCTGAACCGGGTATACGCGGTCATCCTGAGTTCTGTCACCGAGCTGACCGTAATAGTTATAGCCCCATGCGAACACACTGCCGTCACGACGGAGGGCGAGAGTATGATTTGAACCCGCCTTTACGTCTATTACATTGGTAAGCGTTTCACCGCCGTTAAAGCCCTTTACTGCCTCAGGGACATATGAGCCGTAAACATCATATGCCGCATACGCGCTGCTGTTATTAAGCGCGTAGACGCTCAGCTCGTTTTCGGTGCCTGTACCGAGCTGACCGTACTTGTTTGAACCCCAGGTATAAATCTCATTATTGTCAATTACTATCGCCGCATGATTTTGACCGGCGGCCATAGCTGTTATATCCTTATAATCAACGTTGTCAATCGTGGTTACCTCAACCGCGAGATTTCTCGAGTCAATTATATTTTCTGTTACCTCTTCTTCTCCCGTACCCGTGGTCAGAGTATTATTTATCTGCACGCCAAGCTGACCTGAGGTATTATCACCCCAGGCGTATAATACGCCGTCCGCTCTAACTGCAAGCGCAAACGTTTCACCCGCGGCAATAAGCTTGATGTTGCTCAATGCCTCCGCGTCACCGTTTGAGTCGGTTGTCATTACTTGAACGGGATAAGCGCGGTTTATGTTTGTGCCGTCGCCGAGCTGACCCATGTCGTTAAGACCCCATGCCCAAACTGTGCCGTCGCCGCGAAGCGCAACAGAGAAGTCCCTGCCGGCTGCAATGACAGGCTCAACAATCTGACCTAACGGTCTTAGCGTCAGCTTTATATTTTTTATATATTCGCCTGTTGTTACAGTAAGAGTTGTTGTACCAAACAGGTTGGATGTGTTCGGTCTTATAACCACATACTCATTTCCGTTATATGCGGCAAGTGATGTGTCTATCGTGAACAAGCCAGGATTGAGCAGGCTGAAATTGGCCGCTGTTACGCCTGTCTGTAAAACATTGTTAACGCCAAGCGCGTCAACCAGATTGAAATTACCGTCTACATTTGAATAAATCTGGTGAACATCAACCATCAGTATATCGTGCTTTGTGCTGTCCTCATATGACATATAAATCTCAGAGGGAAGCATTGTAGCATATTTTATTGTATCGTAGCTTCCGTTGTTCTGAACTATTGCCTGCTGGATAAGCAAGCTGTCAAGCTCCTTCTTACCGATCTGTGTCGGGTAAACCTTATCATTCTTTGAATAGTCACCTATGTGACCCTTGGTATTTGAACCCCAAGCGTAGCCGCGGCCTGTTTCCATGATAGCCATGGAGTAATTCTTGCCCGCGCCGAGCATATAAGCCTGCATCGGAGTACCGAACTGCGTCGTGCTTATAACATCTCTCGTTTCGCCGTTCATTACCTGAACAGGCGCTCTTACGGAAGCAAGCTCACTGTAATTCTTGCCGTTACCGAGCTGACCGTTAGAGTTGGAGCCCCATGAATATACAAGGTCGTTTGTGTCGGCCGCGAGCATATGCGATGAGCCGACCGCCATTGTTCTTACATTTGCAAGAGTTACCTGTGCGGGAGTTGTTACTGTTGAAGCAGGTGATAATGTATCCGAAAGTCCGAGCTGACCGTTTGCGTTATCACCCCAGGTATAAACGGTGTTGACCGATGACGTTACCGATACAGGTGTGGTCGAGGTATCGAACTCATTATGATTTACTATAACCGCCGCGCTGCTTCCGCCAGCATAAACATCACCGACCTCGTGAATAAACGAGTCGCCCGCTGTGCTTGTGTACGCGCCGTTATGCACCTGAACGGGAACGTTCTTCTGAGTGCCGTCGCTGCGGTTGCCGAGCGATCCCTTGGTGTTATCGCCCCATACAAATACATCGTTATTTCTCTTGAGCACAATTACAAACTGATCGCCTGCGTCAATTCTTATAACATCCTCAATTACCGCGCTTTCACTCGCGCTCGCGCCCTTTATGACAGTCCTTGGCACCCATACGGTTGAAGTTGCGCCGTTACCGAGCTGACCTGCCGCGCTGTAACCCCATGAATACACGCTGCCGGTTTCAGTAAGCGCGTAAACCGAAGCCATACCCGCCGCAACGTTTATAAACTTAACCGCTGTTCCGTTTTCTTCTATTGTAAGGTGCTGAGGTGAATTTGAAAATTCTGTCGTTGTGTCGTTTATGCCGAGTTGACCGTATTCATTTGATCCCCATGTCCAGATTGTTCCGTCTTCGTCTACGGCAACGGCGAAATCATCACCCGCTGCCAAAGCCTTTGCCTTTTTGCCGCCGAGATTGATAGCCTCGGGAACAGGTCCGTAGGATAGAGTGGTATCTCTTCCGAGCTGACCCTTATCGTTAAGACCCCATGTGTACACAAGACCGCCCACACTCAAACCTACTGCAAAATCCACACCCGAATCAAGCTTGGGCAGTGCGAGACCGTCTGTGACGTTGACTATAATAGAACCTGTATAACCCGTTTCCGAGTTAATAAGAGTAACCGTCGCTCTGCCGACTTTTGTATTTGCAGTCACCTCGCCGGTAGCGTTATTGACCGCAACTACTGTGCTGTCCGCTGTCCATTGCAACCTTGTCTGTGTCTGAGGTTACTTCCTTTGTCGCGCTTCTGAGCATATTAAAGCCCGGCAGATATTTTTCTGTCGTACCTGATATATCAATAACTGCTTTTCCGTTTGTCGGAATAAAGATTTCAACCGGAATGTCGCCTGTATATGAGTCCTTAAGACTGCTGTCCGCGTTATAGGTGTCAATCTGTTCCATCATGAGAACCTTAGCGGCGCGGTCACCCGTCTGAACAGGAACCTTTCTTGTTTCGTACGAGATGTCACCGATTTGTCCCATGTCGTTAAGACCCCATGAGAACACATAACCGTCATCCTTTATTATTGCGGTATGGTCACCGCCGGCAGTAAGACCGATTACATTTTCAAGATAGTCGTTACTGTCGTTATCTGTCGCGCCCTTGTTTACAATTGAAAGATTGTTCACAGTATCGCTGTTGGAATCAATGCCGACCTGTCCGTTATAGTTCGCGCCCCATGCGTATACGACATTGACGGTATCGCTTGTTCTGATCACAGCCACGCTGTGAGCGCCGCCAGCCGCAATTCTTGTAACCGTACCTGCGGGAGTTGTAATGGAAACAGGCGTGCTTACAGCCGAGCTGCCCGCAACAAGCTGCTTGCTTTCATTTGAACCCCAGCCTGAAAGATCATGGTCAAAATTGAGCGCAAGAACATGCTTATAACCCGCTGCAACAGCTATAATATCCGTAATCGGATTTGAGCTGCTGTTCACGGCAAGAACAGGTTCGTTTCTCTTAGATGTTGCCGCGTCCGAAATAGCGCCGCCGATAGATAGCTGACCCTTGTCATTATTACCGAAGGTTACAACCTTGCCGTTTAACTTGATTGCAACCGAATAATCCTTACCGGCATCTATTGCTATAATGCCGTTAAGGTCTGTATCAATACTTGCGCTGCGTCCGCTCAGGACAACAGTGGGAACTGTTACGTGTCTTTCAAACTCGGTTGCGGGATCAATACCGTCAAGGCCGATACCGATCTGACCGCTGTCATTAAGACCGAAAGCGTAAATCTTTCCGCTTGAGGAAAGCAGGAGCGTATGCTGACCGCCTGCCGCAACAGCTACAATGTCGGTTAGTGAATTACCGTCCTCGTCCGTGACAAGTACGGGAATATTGCTGTCCTTTTTGGTAAAATCTGTCGACTGCGGATCCGCCGGAGGATCAGCCTCGGGTATTAGTACAGGCATACCGTCCGCATCGCTCCACTTACTTATCCAAGACCAGTCGTTTTCAAAATCAAAGCCGGTAAACGGATATGTCTGATCTGTAAGATCAACATTTGCGGCACTGTCAGAAAGCTGATCGCCTTCTCTCGTTACTTGACCCAATGACGTATATGAATACGTAAGCGCGCCGTTGTTGTTTGCAACAATTCCTGCAGAAGAGATTGATGTTAAGGTTATGTTGCTGTCAATTGAGATACTGCCCGCTCCATAAGTTTTTGTGATCGTACTCTGGTTGACACCGGCTATGCCTCCGGCGTAGCCGGATGTGATTGACGTTGCAGATGTCCTTAACGCAACCGTTGCGCGGTTATACGAGTTTTCAATCGTTCCGTTGTTAACACCCACGATACCGCCCGAAAGATTGTATGAGCTTACCGTACCCGAAACAACACCTATATGTGAAACGGTACCGATGTTGTATGACACAAGTCCGCCGGCAACCGAACGATTGCTTGCATCTGTATTCTGAACATTAATGTTCGTCAGAACAAGATTTCTGATTGTTCCGCTGTTATATGCAAATAAACCCGACAGAGATGCGCTTGTGTTCAGCAGCTCGCCGCTTATTCCGCTTGTTATCGTCAGATTGTTTATTCTGTGACCCTTACCGATAAACGTATCCTTAAACGGATTTTCCATAGTGCCGATAGGTACAATGCCGCCCGAAAGGTCTATATCCGCTTCAAGATAGAATACATAGTTTTCGGGATCCTCGCCGGGTACGTCAACGCGGTTTGTGACCTCACGCACGTACTCCATACCTGCCGCCGAGTAAATTCTTACTACTATATTTCCTTCTGCGTCCTTATCCTCGTCTGTCTCATAAGGATCATGTGACGCTGCCTCGCCTATAATGGTTGCGGCGAGTACGCCGCTTTCGCCCGTACCGAGCTGACCGTACTTGTTCGCGCCCCAGGTGAACACTGTTCCGTCGGAACGCAAAGCAACGACATGGTTATCACCTGCCGCTATTCTTATTATATTGGTAAGAACCGAGGTTCCCGTTGCTCCGCTCGGAGCTGATACCTGTACCGGAGAATACTGATTTGTGCCGTCGCCGTTTGTACCGTTGCCGAGCTGACCGTTTGTGTTGTCACCCCAGGTCCATACCGTACCGTCGCTCTTTAAAGCAACTGAGAACTTATCGCCGGAAACGACCATCGGCTCGGTGTAGAAGCTAACGCCATCCTCATTGAACTCGCTGTCGTTTACGTTTACAACGAACATCGCAACAACGCCGCCGTTAATATCGGAATACGCTTTGATAACAGCGCTGCCTTTTCCTACCGCCTCAATATTTGCTCCGGTAGTGTCTGTGGTAACAACAGAAGTGTCTGAAGAGGAATAGTGAAGATTTGAAGCCGTCTGTATTCCTTCAACATCAACACGCAGATTAAATCCGCGAAGACTTCTGACGCTTCCGCCCTGCGCGGTTATTGTTTCTCCCTTTATTACATTGACAACATTCGGCTTGGAAACAATCGCGCCGGAAGGAAGTCTGACCGAAAGCTCCAAAACATCCTCTGCGCCTGAACCCACCAGCACCGGAGACGTTCTCATATCATGCGAAATATCACCGAGCTGACCTGAGCTGTTGCGCCCGTATGCCCAGACATATCCGTTTTCCTTCATGACAAAGCTGCTCGCCTCTCCGGCGCCTATCACTTCGCCCTTGCTGTTTCCGTCCTCAGAGGTCAGTAACGAGGAGGTGAACTGAGGCACCTTTGCCGCGGAACCGGTGCTGCCTGTACCAAGCTGACCATCAGAGTTGTCACCGAAATTATACACATAACCTTCGCTGTCAATAAGCATTGTATTGTTTCCGCTGGCTGCAATGCCGGTAAACAGTGATTTGTTGCTTGTCATAACAGTATCGGTTATATTAATATCATATATAAAGCTTGTATCGTCATTCTGATATGCAAAATATATATAATCGACATCTGAGTTTCTTCCGAGCTGACCCAAAAGGTTTGAACCGAAGGAGAGAACCTCACCGCCTTCTTCGCCTTCATTGTATCCGCGGAGAAGAACCGTATGATATTTTCCTGCCGCAATTGCCGTTATTCCTTTAAGAGTATCGTTTTCATTCTCAATTGTCGCGGAAATTTCTTCGGGAGCGTATTTTATATTTACTCCAAGCTCGCCGCTAAGAGAATCGACCGGATCATAATTTGGGTCAACAACCTTGTTTCCTACCTGTCCATGGTCGTTACCGCCCCATGTAAGAACAGCATGGTTAAGAGACTCTTCCTTACTGCCGAGAAGAGCCACGGAATGGATTTCTCCCGCCGCAACCGCGATAGCGTCCTCAATATACGAGCTGCCGCTGTCCTCGGAGCCGGAGGTACCCATGATAACACGCACCGGAGTAAGCTCCTTGGCGGTGTCTGTGATTTCCGTCTGGTCAAGAGTTTTACCAAGCTGTGCCTTGTCGTTTGCGCCCCATGAGTAAACCGCTCCTGTGGAGAGCGCAACAAGCGAGTGTCTGCCGCCCGCCGCGATGTCCGCCGCGAGAGTGATGTTACCGCTTGAGCTTGAATGCTCACCGCCGAGAACCTTTACGGGACGGTTTCTGTTTACAGTGGTGTTATCACCGAGCTGACCGTACTCGTTCCAGCCCCAAGAAATAACCTCACCGTCACTCGTCATAGCGAGTACGTGATATTTTCCTGCAGACACCTTAAGAACACCCGAGAGGTATTCCGTTACGGAACCCGCGGGAGCAAGCACCTGCTTCGGACCTTGAGTGCTGTTGTTGTCACCCGTACCGAGCTGGCCATAGGTATTGTCACCCCATGCCCATACTGTGCCGTCCGATTTCAGCGCAACTGTAAAGTTTTCACCAGAGGCGATCATCGGATCCGCAAAATCATAGGGAGACTTTATGCGGACTGTAAGTATGCCGCTGTATGCTCCGTTGACCGCGGTTATTTCAACATCGCCGCGCTCATAATCATCACCCTTAAACGGAATTATGTCCTCCCAGAGTGTATCCGATGACAGAGAAACCGTTGCAATAAGCGTGTTGTCCGAAGTGATTGTAACCGTTCCGTCAATCGGAAGCTTTTCATCACGTCCTATCAAATTAAAGCCCACGCTGTGGAAACGCTTTATCTGATCAATTTCTATTTTTATATTTTTATCGTCCGCTATTATGATAACGGGAGGAATAGATTCGCTGCCTATGTACTCCGAGGTCATCATGCCGGTAGCTTCGTTAATAACCTTTATGTAGTCAAAGATTATTTTGCTTGCCTCATCATCACCGGTAAGAACGGGGACAAGATTTTCCTCTGTCTTTGCATAGCTCTGATTTTTTGTACCGAGCTGACCCATGTAGTTATTACCCCACGACCATACAGTACCGTCTATAAGTACCGCCGTCATGTGCTCCTTACCAATGCCCATAGCAACGATATTGGAAAAACGAAGTGTGCCGCTTCCCTGTTTAAGCGCGTACACAGGACCGTCGGAGTAACCGTTAGTCGACACCGTATCATTTGCAAGCTGACCGAAGTCATTGCTTCCCCATACCATGATGTCGCCGTTTGCGGTAACCGCAGCCGTGTTGTTTCTTGCGGCATATATTGAAACTACCTTGTCGGTTATGCCGCTTACCTTGCTTATTACAGCAGAAGCGGTGTTGCTGTCACGTCCGAGCTCGTTATCAGCGTTCGCGCCCCAGGTGTATACCGAGCCATTACCTGACAGTATGACAGAATGGTACTGCGTCGCGCCAGAGCCCTCGTCACCGGCTGTACCTGTTGAATCGGAACGTCCGCCCACGGCTATATCAACCGGCATTGAATCAAGCGGCGCACCCGCAAATCCGAACAATGCCAGCTTTTTGGGCTTCGGAATATAGTCAAAATCATATGTATCCGCATCAATAAGAAGACGTGTACTGTTGCGGCCGTTGAGACCCCAGACATAAACCTCTCTCTTATTTGTGAGTGCAAGCACATGCGTATTGCTTGCGGAAACCTTGATTATGCGGTCTAAGCTGTTGTCCGATATATCCGTTGTCAGCATTTGAGCATAAACCTGGTCGTTAAGGTAGTTTCCGTCTATTGACTGTTCGTCGCCGTAAACTCCGTTACCAAGCTGACCGTAATGCGCGCTTCCCCATGAATAAACCGCGCCGTCCTTATTGATAGCGTAGGAGCTGTAATTACCTGCCGCGACATATTTTATGTCCTGCAATTCCACACCCGAGCCGGTGTATACATACGCCGGATTATCTGTGCTTTGCTTTGTGCCGTTACCGAGCTGTCCGTTTCTGTTAAGACCCCACGCGTAAACGTGTCCGTCCTCTGTTGCGGCAAGAGCGTGCGCCTCGCCGACAGCAATATGCTTTATTCCTGAAAGCGGTCTTTTCTTACCGTCAATCTTTATTTCTATTTCATAAGGAACCGTCTGTGAATCGTCGTCAACCTTGATATTGCCAAGCTGTCCGTCACCGACATTACCCCAGCCCCATACTGTACCGTCATTTCTCAGAGCAAGTGTGAAGTCACTGTTTGAAACAACCATTGGAATAGCTGTCGCAAGTGTCGAGCTTTCTCTTGTATTGTATACCGAAAGATTGTAGCTTACTGTCTGATTTGCACCGGCACCGTTATTATATGTAATATCTATCGTGGAGCTTCCCGCGCTTACGGGAGTAAGCTGTACGTTTGCCGCTGCTTCCGATGAACCGCTCCAGTTAGTGGTTGCAAGCGCAGTATTTCCTATTGACACATTTGTGATATATTCAATGTCAGACGCGGATATTCCCTTTTCCGTAAGTATATCTTTTATGTTGAGAGTTCCGCCCTCGCGCACGGTTGAATCCAAGATAAGACCAACAGTGTTATCGCTCCAGTTGCCGTAAACCTCTACGTTAAAAATATGACTTATTCCGTCGTATTCAAGAGAGAAGGTTGTTCTTCCCTCTGCGTAACCCATAATATTTATGTAATCGGCAAAGTTTCCCGTTGATGTCTTGGCGATTCTTTCATCGGTTATACGTATGGTGCCACTTTCTGTCTGTGTATTTCCGCTGCCCATTGATCTGGCCGCAAGAAATTCTCCGAAATTCAGTGTTTCACCGACGCGCAACTCAATTACGTCATCATTTTCTACTTCACTTATCTGGGTGGCGGTTGTTGATTGAATATTGACCGCGGTCAGCCCGTAATTCAAAATGAGCGCGTTTGAAACGGAGGAAAGTCTTTTCTTGACTGATATATCTGTTTCAACCGTTACTTCGTCATCGTCATCATTTTCATCCATGACAATAGCAGCGTCAACTGTCGAAGTCTGATCTTCCTCATCCAAAACCGTCACTGAAGTATCTCCGGTTATTACGGTTTCACTTTCGGAAGTTTCAATTTCTTCCGCTTCGTATGCAAATGCCATAAGCGATACAGATGAGGCATTCAATCTGGTATCCTCCTGGCTTGCCGTTTCTGTTATGCCTGAGTTCGTCTCATTTGTTATTTCCTTCGTTATTTCTTTTGTTATTTCCTTTTCAGTTACCGATGTAACCGTATCTGTATTGGTTTCCGTGGAAACAGAGGTGTTCGTTCCGACCTCGGGAGCTTCAGTTGTTGTATAATCTCTCGACGTTGTGTCTGTGTCAGTTGATATGACCGTTGATGAAACAACTTCGCCGTCGGAATCGGTAACCGTTTCTGTTGTGGTTGTTTCAGTTACCGTTGTTTCCTTAACGGTATAGGTGTTAGTTTCAACCGTTTCCTCAACTTCCTCAGTCACCGTTTCATAAACAACCTCAACAACGGGGGCAAGAATTGTGTCACGTTCTATTTCAATATCGCCGTCCTCATTAACAACCTCACGTTCAACCTCCTGCTCAACCATGCTTGTAACCGTAGTGGGCACTTCTTTTTCCACGGTTGTTGTGACCGTTTCATAATCGGTCTGTGTGTCAACTATTTCAGTTGTTACGGTTTCGGTCTTTGTTGTCTCTCTCGAAACAGTCTGCGTTTCTGTTTCCTGAACCTTTTCTGTAATTGTTTCTGTCGTTGTTTCCTTGGAGGGCTGTGCCGTATCCGTAGAAGCATCCTTGGAGTCTGTTTCTGTTGTACCATTATAATAGGAAGAAACTCGGTCAGTTTCCTCTTCCGTCAATGCCTCGTCACTGACGCCGTCTGCATTTGCCGCTTCATCCGAACCGCTGTCTGCAGTAGATGAAAGAACAAAATCGGACGGTGATGATGAGTCAATATCCTTCTTAACCTTATCGGAGAGCTCATTACTGATAAGACGCTGGATAATTTCCTCTGTGTCAGAGTTGTCAAGCTCTGACTCGAAGTATTCCTCTGCCTTGCTGCTTTCCTTTTCGGTTGCGGGTGAATATGTTTTTTCGGAAGAGTTGTCGAAAAGCTTGGATAAATCATAATCCGAGTTCTCCTGCGAAAGACCTTCCGCATACATCTCTTTCAGAAATTCTTCTACCTCGGGTGATTCGAAATCAGTCTTCAGTTCCTTGGTATCGTCCTGTTCGCCGATATCGTTAGAAGTCTGACTGCTAAACAGCATAGCAGTTCCTTCTGCGTATTCATCGGGATTGGATGCCAGACCTGCAAAGAAATGCGAGGTGGCCTGTTCAATATCATTTGCACCAATCCATTCGATATCAGCTGTGCTTGCATTTCCCTCTTCCGATGTTGTTCTTATACGAAGTCTTTCGGGATCTGCAACACGCCATACGACTTTATCCTTGACATCGTCCGCTAATGTTGCTGTAACGGAAACAACGTCGCCGACCTTTGTAAAGCCGATGGCCTGCTTATCCAAAGTTATGAAGCTGCTTACACGATTGCCGGATGTCAGCGGATTTTCATCCTCGACCGTAACTGACTCGTCAGTCGCTGCATCATAATCACCGTAATTGTTAGATGAATTTACGGTTTTACCGGAGGAGTTTGATGATGCCGTGCCGGAGGGAGCATTATTATTCTCAGAATTTTCAGCAGCATCACTATTAGACCCAGCCTCTGCTTCTTCTTTTGAAACAGATTCTGAGCCTTCTGATTGTGCGTACTCATCCGGGGCAGAATTTTCCGCCTCCGTGTTCTGAGTATTTCCCGT